>JACJZV010000006.1 GCA_020635395.1 Flavobacteriales bacterium | reverse complement strand
GAATCCAAATGTGTTAAGTGCCAGCGGAACAATATGGATGCCACCTACCAATAATAAAATATACGCATCTATACCTAAAGTCGATGATCCTAATGAGAAGGTTAAAATGAATGCTCTTTTTGTTGATTACGGATTTGCCCATACTATGGGAATGAAAATTATTATGGGTTCCGATTTCGACAGAGAAAAAAATAACAGTGGCGTTCTTATAAATGAATTGGCCATTAAAGTATTGGGACTAAAAGATGTTTTGGGTGAACAAACGGCTTTTGGAAAAGTAGTAGGCGTTGTTAGTAATTTTAATATGTTTTCGCTACGCGAAGCCATAACCCCGATGATCATTGAATTAAATCCTGGCATGAGCCGTGATATTGCCATTCGGTTACGCACCGAAAACATGCCGGAAACCATCGACTTTCTGAAAAAGACATGGACGGCAACTGGCGGAACAACCGCATTTAACTTTAGGTTTACCGACGATATATTAAAAAACATGTACGAATCGGATATTCGGTTTTCCAGAACCATTGGATTGCTTGCTGCAATTGCCATTGCCATTGCATGTCTAGGCCTGTTTGGCTTATCATTATTAATAGGAAAACAACGCACAAAGGAAATAGGTATTCGCAAAATTAACGGTGCTAGGATTTCCGAAATTATGCTAATGCTCAATAAAGATTTTGTGAAATGGGTAGCCATTGCTTTTGTGGTTGCTACGCCCATTGCATGGTATGCCATGCACGAATGGCTTGAAAGTTTTGCCTACAAAACCAGTTTAAGTTGGTGGATATTTGCTCTGGCAGGTTTGCTGGCATTGGGAATTGCACTGCTTACCGTAAGTTGGCAGAGTTGGCGGGCGGCAACCTGTAACCCGGTGGAAACGCTGAGATATGAATAAAAACGAGTTAATATGAATTTGAGAAATAATTTATCTGTTTGTTTCAGGCATTTAAAAGCCGATAAAGCAAATACTTTAATAAGTTTAGCGGGATTGATTCTCGGGCTGGGAATTGTAACTGTTGTATTGGTTTTTATATTGAATGAATTTAGTTATAACTATTCATTTGCCAATCGGGACAGAATTTACAGGGTATTAAATTACGATAAAAACACAAATACGACTTGGGCAAAGACCCCATTTATTATTGGTGAAACAGCAAAGAATAATTTTGCAGAAGTTGAAAATTTTCTACACATATACAATGTTGGGGACCTTGAGGTGAAACAAAATATGGAATTTATTCATGAACCCAACATGTTGTGTACGGAAAGTAAATTTTTTAACATGCTTGGCGTTAAAATTATACAGGGAAACCTAGATGATTTCGACGAAACGGATAGGAAAATACTTCTAAGCCAAAAGTTATCCAAAAAATATTTTGGAAATGAAGATCCCATCGGGAAACAGATAAACATTCGTTGCAAAAGTAAAGAATTTCCTATGGAAGTGGTTGCTGTTTATGCCGATATTCCCAATAACTCAACCATAAAGGCATCGTTAATTGCAAGCATCGACTTTGGAATGAAGAATCTTGCCGATGCGCTGATTACAGATGGTTCGGTGCCTTCTGAAAACGAGTTCAGACAAGAGTGGAACGGCACTTTTTTTACTAATTTTCTATTACTGAAAAAAGGAGCAGATGAAAAAGTTCTTGAAACAAAACTTCAAGAATTGGGACAAAAAAATTCAGAAGAAAATTATCCCTTATCTCTTTCACTTCAACCATTCTCCGACATTTATTTTGGTTCCGAAAAAATTGTGGATAACTTCAATAATAATCAAGGGAACTGGTCTATGCTGTTTCTTTTTGGGATTATCGGTTTGTTAATTCTTATTGTTGCATCAATTAATTATTTAAATCTGGCTTCGGCAAAAGCTATGGCACAGCTGAAAAATATTGCTGTACGCAAAGTTTGCGGAGCAGGACAAAAAAGTATCGTTGGACAAATAATTCTTGAATCTACGTTAATTACCCTCATTGCTTTGCCTTTCGCAATTATGGTTGCAAAGTTTTCATTACCGCTTGTCAGTCGGATGCTCGGAAAAGGTTATACCATTGAAATGACCAATCAAATGGCTATCAGTCTGGCTACATTATTTTTTATCTCTCTCGGTACCGGCATACTAGCAGGCTTACTAATTGCTGCCAAAACTTCACGGTTCAACCTTGTTGATACCTTGAAAGGAAATAAAAGTAATAATGTCGATAAAAACTATGCACGTAAAGGCTTGGTTGTTTTTCAGTTTTCGGTATTTATTGTACTGATTGCCTTTACATTGGCTGTGCAAAAACAGGTTCATTATGCTTTTAATAAAAATTTAGGTTTTGAGAAAGAGGGACTCATTTCCGTTCCGCTTGGCGATCATAATCTGGAACTGTTTAAACAGGAAATTTTAAA
>JACJZV010000005.1 GCA_020635395.1 Flavobacteriales bacterium | reverse complement strand
AACCCGTGTTTATAAACTTTACTGTTCCACCTTTATCAGGGTAGGTTATAGACAGCTTTGAGTAGGAATATGCAGTAACCAAGGCGATAATTCCGGCAATAAGAAACGAAACCGGAGTGCCACCTTTGGCCAAGTTTGTGGCCAAACCCAGCACCGCAAAAATTCCACCACCCACCATACCGCCAATGCCAATAGATATGGCCTCAAGCAAACTCACTTTTCCTTCTATTTTCGATTTTTTATTCATTTTGTTGGGTAATTAAATTTGAATTGCACTTTTATGAAAAGCTCATTTTACAAAGTATAAATAAATCAAAGCATCGCCAAAAATAGAGGATAACCCACTAAATATCAAACTGATTGAATTTTTAAGGGGAGATGGTGCAGGCTTTAATTCTTACTCAGTTCGGGGTTTTACAATCCATTTCTATCACACTTTTTTATACAATGCCTTTTGGTATATTGTATTTGCTTATAATTGTTTCAAATTTTTGAATGTATGTGGTTTAAACGAATCAAACAAAAGTTGTTGTCACGAAATAAATTTACCAATTATCTAACCTATGCTTTAGGTGAGGTTTTGTTAATTGGTTTCGGTATTGTTTTGGGGGTAAAGGCCAATAATTGGAGCGAACGACAAAACAAAGCCGACAAAATAAATGATTATTACCATCGGATTTTAGACGAAGTAGATCTTTCTATGCAAGTGGCCGAACACAACAATTTGGTTGTTGATTCGATGTTAAATGGCCTGTTGGCTTGCCAAAAAGCGTTTTATCTTAAACATGAAGATTCGATGTTTTTTGAAAATTTTAAAATCGTTTTCAGCACGCAAACTCAATCCTATTTTTTTCCAATTATTGATGAATTTCTGTCGTTGGGGTATCTCTCTACCATTTCGGAACCTGTTTTGCAAGAAAAATTCCAACTCTTAGATTACATCCGAAGTCAAATAAAACTGCACGATAAAAATATTATCGACTATGAAAACAATGTGCTCAAACCACAATTAATTTCCAAACTCGATTATGCCAAATCTGTGGAGAAGAATCAAAGCCGAGCACTGCAACTAAACAAAGACAGCCTCAATCGATTCCCATTGGTGTTTGACAGCATGGTGCAGGATATAACCATTTTAAATATAATAAACCACCGAATTACCGCCGAAGAATATAGATTGCATTTTAACAAAGGCTTGCTGAATATTTTAAAAGGGATGAAAGCCAAATTGGAGGAAGAAATAGCGAAAAGGTGAGGTTTTTGTTCGCTTTGGGTAAAGTTTAGGCATAGTTTAAATTCTCCACCTTTTGTGTGTTTATTTTCGGTTTAAATCGTCCAATCTTCCATTCTTCGAAATCTGGATAATCCTACGGTTTCAAATTCATCATTTCCAATAAAAGCATAAAGTTGATAACCCATAGTTCAAACAAATATATCATTTTGAAAGACTTATTTTGTATTGTTACTCAAAGGTTTACGAAGTTTTTTAACATACGTAAAAAAAAGCCTCATCCAAATTTGGATGAGGTTGACTTTCTAATTCAGAATATAGATTACGAATAGCAATCGGTTTTGAGGATGTTCCAAATCTTAAAACTCAAACATTTTTTAAAAATAGTATTTCAAGTTTAGCCCTCCGAAGAAGTTAATTTCGTTTGGAGCTGGTATGTAAGCATCGGGCAATTGGTTTACAAAAACCATGTTGTAGTATTTTGTTCCGGTAATGTTGGTAGCCCCTGCAAAAGCAAGTGCTTCCAAGTTTTTGATGCGTTTTTTGTAACCCATTTTTGCGTTTAGCAAGTTGTATGCCGCCGCTTCGTTCACTCCATCAGAGGTAAAAGGCATGATGCTGCGATGATTATAGGTTAGGTTTCCAAAAAATCCAGCTTTGCTTTCAACGTCAATACCCACGTTAAAAACCAGCGGGGCAACTCCTGCCACCGATTTGCCCGAATAGTCGTAAACCACCGTGCTATCGGTTTTTGCCGCAGTTTTGGTAATGGTTTCAAACTGAAAATTTTCGTATTTAAAGTTTGATAAAGTCAGGTTAGCGAATGGTCGAAGAACAGAGAGGATACCGTCTTTCGATTTTAGTGCATCGTATCTAACCAAAAGCTCCAAACCTTTGTTGTTCAATGCTCCACCGTTTACCAAATACGAATAAAGTGTTGCCGTTTTTTGTGGGTCTTGCACGGTTTGGGCGGTAAACTTGTCCTGAAATTTGACATTAAATGCAGCAATGGTATAAAACAATCGGTTGTCCATCAACGACGATTTTGTGCCTATTTCTATTTGGCTTCCGTATTCCGGTTTAAGGGTTTTATTCAACTGCCCCGTATAGGTAATCAAAATGTTTGAACCTACCGGAGTTTTGTATCCGTCTGAATAGTTTGCATAAACCGATGTGTTGCCAAATTTTTTATTGATGCCAATATTTTTAGCCAATAAATTGGTAAATGACGTTTCGTAGGTTTTTGAATCGGCATCGTTGGGATGGTTGTTGGTATTAGCCCAAAGTCGGTCATCCAATTTTATGCTCATGTTGCTCAAACCAACTCCGGCGTTTATGCTTATTCCTTTTTTTAACAGGGCTGTCCATTGCGTAAAATAAGACGAAGTTTTGGCGTTGGTGGCCTGATTGCTTTTTAAACCGGTAATTACATTATATCCGTTTAAATTGGTGCTGTCGGCAACCATGTTATAGCCAATGGTTTGGGCAAACATTTGTTGAAGCTCTAACCCCGTTATGCCCGACAATGTTAGATTTTCTGTCTGTTTTAATTTGGCTTCTAACGTAGATCGAACGCCAAAATTTACCGGATATTTATCGGTCCAACCGCCAGCCGAACTTTGATCGATGCTTTGTCCGCTACCAAAAAAGGTGGTGCTATTGCTCACTGTTTTATTGAATTTATAAGTGTGTCCCACTCCGGCTCTAAATGTTCTTACTGCCGAGTGTGCATCGTTTTTAATGTATTTTGGGTTGCCAGAATAATCGTTCGAATCGTATTGTTCGATGGTAAGTTCTCCATTTCGTTGGTCATAACTGTTGCTATAGCCCAAATAGGTGGTCAAACTTTGCTTTTTGTTTAGTGTGAAATCGCCCATCACATTCATAAAATCTTTGGTGGACTGGGTATGCACCATAAATCCGTCAAAATTCTGGTGTCCGTAATTGATTAATAATGAAGAGTTTTCTCCGCCAATGGCCACTCTTGAGGTGGTTCGCATTAGCCCATAGCTGCCCATCAAAACATCCTGCCCAACTGTGGTGGTGTTTTTTTCGGCCTTTTGAGTTTGCAAATTCACCACACCGGCTATTGCCAATCCATACAAGGTTCCTGATGGGCCTTTTACTACTTCCACGTTTTGCACCGAGTTAAAATCAATGTCATCCATTATGGTGATTCCTTCGGCATCTGTCAATGGTATTCCGTTGAGGTATGCTTTTACTCCCTGCATGTCGAAGTTGCTACTAATACCTCGGTTGCCATATCCATTGCGGTATCCGCGAATGTTCAATTGTTGGCCGGCACTTTGCGTTCGGCGATTCATAGTAACACCCGGAATGTTGGTGTTTACGGCATCGTCCATAAACAAACCATTGCCTCTTTTGATGTCGTTGTCGTTTATCTTTACAATCGAAAGAGGTTGCTCCAATTGCGATTTATTGGGGTTGGAGGTTAAGGTGATTTCTACCAAATCAAGGGTGTTTTGATTGGTGGAAAGCACAAACGTTTGCATTTTAGAGGTACATGCCGTCTTTTTAGTTAAAACATCAAAACCCACAAAGGTGATTTTTAATAAAAGCGAGTCCGCACAATCCACCGAAAATTCGCCATTCGCGTCGGTTATCGTGTTTTTTCCTCCACTCACCTCTATATAGGCTTTTTCAAGTGGTTGGTTGTTTTGGTCAACTACCTTTCCGGTAAATTTTGCATTTTGAGAAAATGCACAAAACGCAGTAAATATGCTCATTGTGAGCAAAATATATTTCTTCATTTTTTTAAAATCTTTAAGTTGAATAAAACTTGCATGCACGCTGGCAATATGCCAAGCAGGCAGCATCAATTTGTCGCAAGGATGCACCATGCGACAGGCCGCTTTTAATAAAACGGTTCAAAAATTTTAACTTAAAAATTCGGGAGGAGGGCTGTCTAATTTAATGTATTGACTTGTTAAACAATGGTTTAGGTTTAGATATAGAACCAATTCTCCCTTTAGTAAACAGTTTGTTTGCACAACCGATTGGTGAAAAAGAGAATTAAAAAAGTGCTGAATTTGATTGAATTTCTTGGCTTTTCTCGGGTCAGATTTGAGGTTTGATAGGGCCATGGATTGAATTTGATGGTCAATTTCGGTTTCTTTGGTATCGTGCCAACACCAGTATTCTATGCTGTCCAATCCGGTGGTTTGGCTCACTACGTCATATTTTTGGCCTTTGTAAACAAACTCTCGTCTGTGTTTCCAATCGAGTTGCTGTTTTGCAAACGATTTAGTAAAGGTAAAATGCACCAAATCCTTTTTGTCGATGCCGGAAATGATTTGACGTTTTACCTCCTTTCTTACCAAAATTTTGTAAAACTGAAGCCAACAAAAGCCAGAAACAACGGGCATTAGCAAGCATCCAAACAACAACCATCCTATGATTTTTTGCTTCTTCACAACTTGCCGCAAATGTAAAGACAAAGTTATTGGATTTGTAGGGAAAAAATAGGTGCAAACTCTCACTCGATATCTTTTGGGCTCAGAGTAAAAGGACCGAAGAATTACTAATTTTCTAATCAACAAGGCCACAAATCAACTTTTAAAACACCTTTTATTTCAAAACCTGAAGCAACTCATACTGCAAGACCTGACAGGTTTTCAAAACCTGTCAGGTCTTTATACTATAGATATTTCTAACTTTGTATTATCAAAAAAATTATCATAATAGGAGGAGGGGCAGCGGGTTTTTTTGCGGCCATTCATGCTGCCGAAAAATTT
Source organism: Flavobacteriales bacterium (assembly GCA_020635395.1). Lineage (NCBI taxonomy): Bacteria > Pseudomonadati > Bacteroidota > Flavobacteriia > Flavobacteriales > Flavobacteriales bacterium. The sequence continues at coordinate 203,469 of JACJZV010000005.1, read as the reverse complement.
CCAAAAGCCGAAATTTGGATTATAGAAGGCAGCAACAAAGTGCTTTCAAAAGTGCTAATTTCGGGTGGTGGTAGGTGCAACGTAACCAACCAAATTTGGCAACCCGCCGAGTTGGCCAAAAATTATCCAAGAGGTCATATCGAATTGGTTGAGCCTTTTCAGCGATTTAACTCAAAACATACGGTTGAGTGGTTCGAACGGCGTGGTGCAAAACTAAAAATTGAACCCGATGGACGGGTTTTCCCCGTTTCGAATGATTCTAAAACCATTGCCGATATATTGGTAAATGAAGCACGTAGGTTGGGGGTAAAAGTGCTAATCAATCAGCGAGTGGTGGATGTGAAAATGCACAAGAATAAATGGGTAGTACACACCAATACAAATGCTTTTGAATCCCACAGTTTGGCCATTACTACGGGCAGCAATCTTCAGATGTGGAATGTGCTGGAAAAGTTGGGATTGCAAATGGTTCGTCCTGTTCCAAGTTTGTTTTCCTTTCATTCATCAAGCCAAATTTTACGGGATTTGGCCGGAATAAGTTTGGAAAGTGTGGAAGTGAGTTTGCCCAAATTAGGCATAAAACAACAGGGAGCCATTTTGATAACACACGAAGGATTGAGTGGGCCGGCCATCTTGAAACTATCCGCTTGGGCAGCTCGTGAGTTGGCCGAGGCTCAATACCATTTTCAATTAAAAATCAATTGGTTGGCAGATTTTTCGGAGCAAGATTTTGCACTTGCTATCCGACAAGAACAGCAGTTGAATCCAAAAAAGTTCGTTCAAAAAAATCCGGTTCTAAATATTCCCAAACGATTTTGGCAACGCCTTTGTGAATTGGCCGAAATAAATGAATTTCGAAACTATGCCGAGATTGGCAAAAAGCAGGTGGCAAAAATTTCAGAACTCATATTTTCTGCCAAAGTGGAAATTGTGGGCAAAAGCACCAATAAGGATGAGTTTGTAACGGCTGGTGGAGTTGATTTGAGCGAAATTGATTTTACCAATTTTAGCTCTAAAAAATACCCCAATTTATATCTGGCAGGCGAGGTGCTAAACATTGATGCCATTACTGGAGGTTTTAATTTTCAAGGGGCCTGGACGGGCGGAGCGTTGATGTTTTAAATCCATAATGACACAAAATTGACATTGTGAAAAAATGATTTTTGTCATGTCGGTTTATACCTTTGCCCCGCCTTTTTAGAAATGAGTAAAAAGTTTTTGAGATTATTTTTAGCCTTCTTTGTTTGTACAACCGTTGCTGCGGGTGTGTTTGCAGATGGAGATTTGGATAATCAGGTTTTGAAAAACCTTAACCAAAATTCTACCCGACACGAATTTAATTTCACAAATCATGCTCATTCTGGTCAGCCTTTAGAAGCAAGTGTAAATAAGTTTTTTGAAGTATCAGAAGACGATGAAGAACTGCTATCTGAGGTTCAGGTATTTGCGGTTTTTTTGGATTACGACTACCAACTTTTTTCTCAAATTAATCTTGAATCGATTGGAATCAAGTTTCAAGCAACCGACTTTTTAAATCATTTACCCAATCGGCTTTCCTCCAGATACAAACTCTGCGAGGTCTTTCTTCTGTGATTTTATTGGTGTTTTTTAACTGCATCTAAGTTCGTAAAAAGCTTGGGCGGTTTCACTACGTCTATTTCCCAAATCATTTATGATTTTGTGGACTTTTAATTCAAAAAAAATAAAATATATAACAAAAAATGAAATTCAAATTATTGATTATCAGCTTTCTAACTGTAGGATTTTTGGGAAGCTGCTCAACCAAACACAAATCTTTAGAAGAGGAGCAATCCTTTTTGGCCACAAAACCAATTTTGTTAGACACCTTCCTCGATAAAGATTATGTGTGTCAAATTCAATCAATCAATCATATCGAATTGCGGGCTTTGGAAAAGGGATATATTCAAGAAATTTATGTTGATGAAGGAAAATTTGTAAAAAAGGGTCAGTTGCTGTTTCAGATTTTGCCCAATATTTACGAAGCTGAAATGAATAAGGCATTGGCCGAAAAACAATTTGCGGAGATAGAATATTCAAACACAAAAGCATTGGCCGAAAAAAAGGTGGTATCTCCAAACGAGCTGGCATTGGCAAAGGCCAAATTGGATAAGGCTCTTGCAGAGCTTTCTCTTTCTCAAACGCATTTGCAGTTTACACAAGTTCGGGCTCCGTTTGACGGCATAATTGACCGATTTTATGTGCGAAAAGGCAGTATTGTAGAGGAAGGAGATTTGCTGACCTATTTAAGCGATAACAGCAAAATGTGGGTGTATTTTAACGTATCGGAGGCCGAATATCTCAACTATAAGAAAAACCTAAAAAAGGATAGCACTTTAAAGGTGAAACTTGAAATGGCCAACCACGAAATGTTTCCGTTTGAAGGAAATGTTGAAACCATTGAGGCCGATTTTAATAACGAAACCGGAAATATTTCTTTTCGGGCAACCTTTCCAAATCCGGATAGATTGTTGAGACACGGTGAAACCGGTTTGGTAAAAATAGCTACCCAACTCAACAAAGCACTTATTATTCCTCAAAAAGCAACCTATGAAGTGCTTGATAAAAAATTTGTTTATATCATCGACCAACATCACAAAGTCATACCAAAACAAATTACCATAACCGCAGAATTGCCACACCTTTATGTAATAAAAGGATTGGCCGAAAAGGATGTAATACTGCTGGAAGGTTTGCGAAAAGTAAAAGAAAACCAAGAGATTCATTACAAATTTTTAGAACCACGTCACGTTATTTCCAATTTGTCAGTTCACGCGGAATAATTAAAAAAACTATGTTTAAAAACATCATACACAGGCCGGTATTGGCCATCGTGGTGTCGGTGGTTATATTGTTTACGGGTGGGTTGGCCATCAAACAATTGCCTATCTCACAGTTTCCGGATATTGCCCCGACCACTGTTAATATTTTTATAGCATATCCTGGTGCAAGTGCCGATGTGCTCGTTAAATCTACCCTTATTACCCTCGAAAACGCAATAAACGGTGTGCAGGGAATGAGGTATATTGCCACCGATGCCACCAGTGCAGGGGAGGCAACCGTTCGCATAATTTTTGAGCCCGGCACAGACCCCAATCAAGCGGTGGTAAGGGTAAAAACCAGAGTGGATCAAGTTATGCCACTTTTGCCCGAGTTGGTGCAACGGGAAGGGGTAATCATCACACCCATACAACCCAGTATGTTGATGTATGTAAACTTGTATAGTACCGACAATTCGTTGGATGAAAAGTTTTTATACAATTATGCCACGGTCAACTTAATTCCGGAGATAAACCGTATTTCGGGTATTGCCAGAAGTCAGATTTTGGGTAGCCGGCGGTATGCAATGCGAGTTTGGCTCAATCCGGATAGAATGAGAGCCTATAACATTTCGGTGGATGAGATAATGGAAGCGTTGGCAGATCAAAGTATTATTGGCCGACCCGGACGCATTGGTCAAAGTTCGGGCATAGAGGCACAGTCGTTAGAGTATGTTTTGACTTACAAAGGTCGATACAATAAGCCCGAAGAGTACGAAAACATTATTGTGAAGGCCAATGCAAGTGGTGAAAGAGTTTTTTTGAAAGATGTGGCCAAAATAGAATTGGGTAGCGAGTTTTTTGATATTTATTCCAATCTCGATGGGCACTCGTCGGCTTCCATTGTATTAAAACAAAACTACGGAAGCAACGCTTCGGAAGTGATTGATGAGGTAAAAGCCAAATTAAATGAAATGAAAGCCAACTTTCCGCCGGGTTTAGATTATCAAATAAGTTATGATGTTTCATCGTTTTTAGATGCATCCATAGAACAGGTGCTTCATACGCTTCGCGATGCTTTCTTATTGGTGGCTCTTGTAGTGTTTCTATTTTTGGGCGATTGGCGTTCAACGCTTATTCCCATTTTGGCCGTTCCGGTTTCCCTCATCGGAACTTTTTTCGTGATGAAATTGTTTGGTCTGTCCATCAACCTAATAACCCTTTTTGCATTGGTGCTTGCCATTGGTATTGTGGTGGACGATGCCATTGTAGTAGTGGAGGCAGTGCATGCCAAAATGAATGAAAAATACCTTTCGCCTTACATGGCTGTCAGGGAAGTAATGGGCGAAATAACGGGAGCTATCATTGCCATTTCGTTAGTAATGATTTCGGTGTTTGTGCCCATAGCGTTTATGAGTGGCCCTGTTGGAACCTTTTATCGCCAATTTTCGATAACCATGGCCAGTTCTATTGTGCTTTCGGCCATTGTGGCACTCACACTAACCCCGGTGCTTTGTGCCATGTTGCTTAAAAAACACGACCCACACAAGGTTAGCAAAAGCCCGGTTCAGCGATTTTTGAATTGGTTTAACAATGGTTTTGACGGATTGACAAATAGATACGTAAAAATATTAAAACGCATTGTCAATAGAAGATTGGTTACCTTTTTAGTACTGGTTTTGTTTTCGTTGGGTATTGTTTATACCAATAAAGTGCTTCCGGCAGGCTTTATTCCGGGGGAAGATCAAGGAACGATATATGCCATATTGCAAACACCTCCTGGAACAACCTTAGAGCGAACCAATCATCTTTCAAGAGAACTTCAAGATATCTGCGAAGAGATTGAAGACATTGAGTCAGTTTCATCTTTGGCCGGTTATGAAATTATGACAGAAGGTCGTGGCTCGAATGCCGGAACCTGTTTAATAAATCTTAAAACTTGGCACGAACGCAAGCATACAGTTCATGAAGTAATGGAAGAACTTGAAGAAAAAACAAAAAACATGGGTGCTGTCATTGAGTTTTTTGAACCTCCGGCTATCCCGGGTTTTGGTTCGTCCGGCGGTTTTTCTATGCGATTGTTAGATAAAACCAACTCTACAGATTATCAACAATTCGACCAGATAAACAAAGAATTTATGGAAGCCTTGGGCAAACGCAAAGAGCTTACGGGTATATTTACATTCTTTTCTGCGGCATATCCACAATATGAATTGGAAATAGATAACAATGCCGCCATGCAAAAAGGCGTATCTATTGGCAAAGCCATGGAAAACCTGAATATCATGATTGGCAGCACATACGAGCAGGGTTTTATTCGTTTTGGCCAATTCTTTAAGGTTTACGTGCAATCGGCTCCCGAATTTAGGAAACTACCCTCTGATATTTTAAATATGTATGTGAAGAATGACCACGATGAAATGGTGCCTTATTCTTCCTTTATGAAATTGCGAAAATCGCAAGGACCCAATGAAATTACCCGATATAATATGTACAATTCAGCATCCATTCAGGGTTTGCCGGCCAAGGGATATACCACGGCGGATGCCATTGCAGCCATTAGAGAAGTGGCGGCCAAGTTGCCAAATGGGTATGACATTGCTTGGGAAGGATTATCGTATGACGAGGCCAAAAGAGGAAACGAATCCATCATTGTATTTGCCATAGTTTTGATATTTGTTTATTTGGTGCTGGCTGCACAATACGAAAGTTTCATTTTGCCAATGGCCATTTTGTTTTCACTGCCCATTGGAGTTTTTGGCTCGTTTATGTTGCTAAAAATTATGGGCTTGGCAAACGATGTGTATGCACAAGTGGGGTTGATTATGCTGGTGGGTTTATTAGGGAAAAATGCGGTGCTTATTGTGGAATTTGCCGTTCAAAAAAACAGAGAGGGAGCCACTATTTTGGAGGCCGCCGTAGAGGGGGCAAAGGTGCGGTTTCGTCCTATTTTAATGACTTCGTTTGCTTTTGTAGTGGGCTTGATACCGCTGTTGTTGGCAAACGGAGCAGGGGCTATTGGCAATAGAACCATTGGCGGTTCTGCGTTGGGTGGCATGCTCTTCGGGACAATTTTTGGGGTGCTGGTAGTTCCGGGCTTGTATTTCATCTTTGCCAATATTGCCAAAGGCAGAACGCTCATTCAAAACGAAGATTTTTCGCCTCTATCTGAAGACTTAATTGATTATTCATCAAACAACACAAACAGTAATAAAAATGAAAATCACTAAAAACTTATTAAAGATAACACTTGCAGGCATTGTTGTTTTACAACTAAATGCCTGCAAAATACCCTCTGTCATTTCGCCAAATGCGGATGCGAATACACCCCAAAAGTATGCTTTGAGGGTGGACTCGATCAATTCGGCAACCATAAACTGGAAAAATTTTTTTAAGGATACTTTTTTGGTAAATCTTATTGATACCGCTCTGCACAACAATCAGGAGTTAAAAATTGTATCGCAAGAAATTGAGATAATGCGAAACGAAGCTCGGGCAAAAAGTGGTGAATACCTTCCTTTTGCCCGATTTAGAGCCGGATCAGGATTTGAAAAACCAGGGAGATATACGCTGATGGGGGCAACCGAACATACCGTGGAGGCCGAGCCGGGGAAGGCCTTACCCGAACCATTAACCGATATTGGCCTAATGGCAGATATTAGTTGGGAGGTGGACGTATGGCACAAATTGAGGAACGCTCAAAAATCGACATACAAACGATTTTTAGCTTCGCAAGAGGGTCGTAATTTTATGATTACCAATTTGATAGGTGAAATAGCTAACGCATATTACGAATTGTTGGCTTTAGACAATCAGATGGAGATTGTTAACCAAAACATTACCATTCAAGAAAATGCATTAGAGATAGTGAAACTGCTGAAACAATCGGCACAAACCACCGAGCTTGCGGTCAAAAAGTTTGAGGCGGAAGTACTAAAAAATAAGAGTTTAAGGTACAACATTGCACAAAAAATTGTTGAAACCGAGAATTACATCAACTTTTTGGTTGGCCGTTTTCCGCAGCCTGTTTTACGAAATTCAGAGCAGTTTAATGAGTTGACACCACGAAAGGTGTATGCTGGTATTCCATCAGATTTACTTGCAAACCGACCAGATATTCGGGAAGCCGAGCTTGACCTACAAGCCAATAAATTGGATGTGCAAGTGGCAAGGGCTAACTTTTATCCTTCGTTTAGCATTACGTCAGGCATTGGTTTTCAAGCGTTCAATGCCGGATATTTGGTAAAAGCTCCTGAATCTATGTTGTATAATTTGGCAGGAGACATGGTGGCTCCACTCATCAATAGAAGGGCAATAATTGCCGAATATAAAAATGCTAATGCTCGTCAAATTCAATCAGTGGTGGCCTATCAGCAAAAAATATTAAACGGATATGTAGAGGTAAGCAATAAAGTTTCAAAAATTCAGAATCTCGAAAATCAGTTTACCCTAAAGCAGTTACAGGTAAATGCCTTAACGGAGTCCATAAACATTGCCAATAGCTTGTTTGCATCGGCAAGAGCAGACTATATGGAGGTGTTACTTACCCAAAGAGATGCTCTGGAAGCTCGAGTTGAACTGGTGGAAACTAAAAAAGAACAGTTGCTGGCAACGGTTGATTTATATCGAGCTTTGGGCGGTGGCTGGAGGTAGTAGGGTGGTATATTAAACGTTGCTAAAGTTAAAAAGGAGTTATGGGTAAAACTTTCAATTTAAAGTCAGTTTAATATTTATGTCATTGAAAATGAATGGAATGTACAAGAACTTAGGATAATTTCTTATACATTAAAACTCCAATTAAAAAATTGGAGTTCCTTTGACCTTCCCTAAAAGGATGGGACTTCTGTGGAAAGTGTATAATACACTTATATTGAGGTAATTGCAATTTTGACTGGGTTCAAATATTTTCCAAATTTTCTATGTTCAATTTTAAATGGAAACATAAATGGCATCAATTTGCCGTCAAATATCAAAATTATACAGCAAAATAGACGCTTTTCGACCAAAGGAAGTAGGAAAGTATTTGGTCGTTAATTTATGGCAGTAAATAACAATAATCCTGCAAATTGGATACGAAGTTTTTTATTCCATGAGTTAGTTTGATTTTTTTGGAACAATTTAACTGTTAACAACAGAAAAGGAAAGTTTTTTCTGACTAAATTCTTTTTCTAAACCATGCAGGTGGTGGTTAACAGAGGCATCTACATAGTGGCAGTTTTTTATGTTGATGATCAAGTTTTTGTCAAGGTGTTTTACTATTTCTTTTTTCAAACTCAAATAGTTGCAAAAAGTTAAGTTATCTGAGGCCATAATCTCAACACCATTTTGGCTGTTTTTTGTGCTGTAATGAGCTTTAAATAAGTTGTTTAGGGGTACTTTTTTGAGCAATACAAACAAAATGCTCAACGCCAAACCGCAGGCCACGCCAATCAATAAATCGGTAAACAATACCATAAAAATGGTTACCACAAAAACCACAAATTCTGTTTTTCCGGTATGCCACACGTGCTTAAACTCTTTGGGAGAAGCTAACCTGAAACCTGTAAAAATAAGCATGGCGGCCAACGCAGCCAGAGGAATATGTTTAATTAACGAGCCGGCCACCAAAACAAAAAACAATAGAAACAAACCGTGAAAGAAGTTTGACCACTGTGTTTTTGCCCCGCTTTGAATGTTGGCCGTGCTTCGCACAATTTCCGAAATCATGGGCAAACCACCAATAGCACCCGAGGCCATTGCCCCAAAACCAAGCCCTTTTAAATCTTGATCTAAGTTTGATTTTCGATGTTCCGGATCCATTTTGTCAACAGCCAAAGCACTTAATACAGACTCAATGGCCGTTACTAATGTGATGCTTAATACGGCCATCCAAAATACAGAGGTTCCTGATTTTGAAAAGTCGGGAAGTTGCACCGCATCCATCACATTTTCAGGCAAATGTACCAAAAGTTGTGGCCCTACTTTATGATCTTCGGCTAAAAACCGAACGGTATGTTCGTGTTCAAAATCAAGAATAAATTCGAGCGGAATAGCCACGAGCAATACCCAAATTGGTGCAGGAATGGCTTTAACCCATTTCACTTTTACTTTGGGGTAAAAAATAAGAATGAGCAATGAAACCACGGAGATTAAGATTACCTCGGGGTTGGCATGTCTCAGAGCGGTGGGCATTTCGGCTATTACCTCATACATTTCGTGGCCTCCGGCGGCCACAGCAATGGCAACAAAAAATTGTTTTACAATGATGATAATTCCAATTGCAGCCAACATTCCGTGCACTGCAGCACTGGGGAAAAAATCGCCCAGTTTTCCGAATTTTAAAAAGCCTAACAGTACGATAAATGCACCTGAAACCACAATGGCAGCCAAAGCATAAGGATACCCCGCAATTCTGTCACCTTCGCCCAAAGATTCGATGGCGGCTAAATTAACCACAATTAGACCTGCCGCAGGGCCGGTAATGGTGACCCAACTACCGTTGGTTCTAGAAACCACCAAACCACCAACAATGGCAGCAAACAATCCGGCCATTGGCGGAAAACCACTGGCTAAGGCAATGCCCAAACACAATGGCAGGGCTATGAGAGATACGTTAAATCCGGCTTTTAAATCGGCAGTCCAAAACTCTTTTAAACTGTCAATTCCCTTTTTGTTAATACTATTCATTGAATATTAATTTTTCTTTTTCTTTAATAATTATGCTGAGCGGTAAGCGGTTTCTATTCCGGGTTTGGTGCTTGGCCCCAAAAACACTCTGGCGTATATGCGTATGAGTGCAAGACCATCGATAATAAAACTGAGGGATGCAAAAACAGCCAAAAAGAGCTGCTCGCTATGGATGTGACTAAAAATTAAATCTTCGCCTATAAATGTGGGAGATATCGGAAACCCAGCCACTCCAATGCTGCCAATCAAAAAGACAGTGGCTAATGTTTTGTGGTGGTTTACATGCCCGTTAAATCGATTTAGGAACACGTGATTTTCGTGTCGTTTTAGAATAAATAAAGCTGTATAGGCTATTACACCAAAAATGAGTACACCGCCCAAATAGATGCTAACGTGTTCCCAATTTACAGCTTCATTAAACGAAACGGCCAAGGCCACCCAGCAATGGTTTAATATGACCAATGACAAGGCCAAATTGGGGCTTTTTCGCTCGGTAAATGCCTTGATAACCAAAATCAAACCAATAAGTGCCATTAGTTCTGGTAGATATTGGGAAAGCTCGGTTGGGATACGGTCTTTATAGAAGAGGGCAATGCTGCCCACGGCAAACAAAGGCCCGATAAAAATGAGTAAGTTGCTGGTATTTATAAAGTTGAGGTTGCTACCAATTTTCTTGAGTGGCATCCAAAGTGTGCGAAACAAAAAATCATCCAAGTGCCATTCGTTCAAACTCAGATTGTAAATCGTCATTTGCAGCTTGCTGCCAAACCATTTCTTTTTATCTTCTTTTTTAGGTTTGAAGTTAAAAAATTGCTCCCGCATTTTGTAAGCCACCGATGATGGGGAAATCAGCAACTGGTGGGTTCTTAAAAATGCGTTTCCGACAATGTGTATCAGGGCAAGCGTTTCGAAACCAAAGCCAATTTCGACAAAAATTAGCCCAATTTGTGCCGAACTTGAAAATGCGATTTGGGCTTTTATAGATGACTGAACTCTGGCAATAAAGGTGGAAACCAAAAAGCTAAAAAGTCCGCAAAGAATTATTAGCACTTTAAACCAAACTATAGCGTTCCAAAAATTCAAGGTACGGAGCAATAGAAATGCACCAATATGAATAGCCAACGACCCATAAAAAATGGCACTGCTCGGTGTGGGGCCTTCCATGGCACGGGCTATCCAACTGCTAAACGGAAATTGTGCCGATTTGATGGTGGCCGTAAACATCAAGGCCAGCGAAATGGCTATTGCCAATGCCCGATGATGCATCATTTGGGTTTGAACCAAGTCTATGTTTGACATGGTAGAAAACGTAACATTGGCGTGCCATAAATGATGACTCAACCACATGGCCAACAATATTCCCACATCTCCCAAACGATATACCGAAAATACTTTTACGGCATTTTTGACGGGTAAAAACCGATTTCGATAAAAAGCAATTAGCAAAAAGGATGAAAGCCCCAACACTTCCCATCCCAAAAAAAGAGTTTCGAAATTGCCAGAAATGATAACCAAATTATACCCACCAAAAAACAGTAAAACCGTGGAGAAAAAACGACGGTAGCCCCGCTCGTTGTGCATGTAGTAGCTACTGTATATGCTAATGAGAAAAGACAGAATGCTGCCGAGAAATAGAAAAACCGCCGTAATTTTATCGAAATACAAATCGATATAAAACTCATACCCGGGCATTTTATACACCACAAACTCTTTGATACTCAGCGGAGTAAAATTATTTGTAATCCAAAAAGCGATAATGCAAAGGCTTAAAAGAAGGTGTACGGTGGTGGCAGAAATGGTAAGCCACGAAATGGCTTTTTCGTATTTTTCTTTAATGAGCAGCGTACCCATGGCCACCAAAACAGGCACGATAACCAACAGTGGCAATATTGATGAAATTGAAAGTTGACTAAACATTAGTTGTATAAATAGATGGGCAAATTGTCGGATGATGTTTCGATGTATTGTTCAAGTGATAGTTGTTTGTCGGTTGTGCTTATTAGCGGCTCATAGTCTTCAAAGAAAATGCCATTAAATCGTTGGCACTGATGAGTTTCAGGGTTTACAACCACAAGATTCACCCAATTATTTTCAAACCATTCAAATGTTGCAGGATTCCTTTTTATAGCCGCCAAAACCACCTCAGAATAGTGTTCTACTATCATCAACAATCTGAGAGGGTCGTGCATTTCAATCATTTGTCCTGGCAGCCCTGTTCGCAAATCTCCATCGGTGCCATTGGCCACCCCGTTTAGCCCAATTACGTTGTGCGGCAATTTGGTGCCTGCACCCAGTTTTTGTGTATCAACCCGAGAGAAATAATATTCAAGATTAATGCCTCCGCACACTGGAGCAGCAGCGTTTAGAATGTTGGTTAAATACAATCCGTCGGGGTCGGTTTTATAATCGTAGCTATTCAAAAATGCCCGTCTATCAAGAAACAACCCATGGGTAAGATTTCGGTTTCCGATAATACAAAAACAATTGGTGGCGTGATTCCACTCCGGTCTAGGCTCAAAAATGGCCACTGCCCGCTTCTTTATTTTACCATGAATGTTCTCAAGACTTTTGGAGGTATTGATACCGATAAATCTTCTTGAACGTTCTTTGGCATTGAGTTTTAGGGCTTTTTTAAATATGGCTGAAAAGCGTTCGTGTTGCTCAACGCTTTGGCCGGCCAAACTCAATGTTTCAAAAAAACTGATTTCGTCGATGGTGGTGTCATGCAACCCGCCAATAAAGACGGTGTCGTCAGGTATAAATAAATTTCTTTTTTCCAACAATTGTCTTACATCGGCTCGGTTGGCCATTTTGGCAAAAAGCCTTGCATTTACACTACCGGGTCGGCCACTGCACGCCCCGCAGTCATATCCTGCATAGTAGGTGTTGTTTACGCTGCTGGCTCCATGCCCGATAATATAGATAACCGGGGCAAAATTGTTTACAAGACCAATGCTTTTAAGAACTTTTTCAACATTGTCGGCCATTTGCTCCACTTTAAAACCAAGTTGCAATCCATCAGCCGATTCGGGGTTTTCGGGATTAAACTGATAGTTTAGGTTAGATTGTTCTGACATAAAATGAAACGAAGAGTTGGCTGCGGCTTCATTTTTTGGATAAAAAATGCTTCTTATTAATCTCAAAGAGGAAATAAGCCCAACGGTGTGAGTAATTAGCCACGAAAGCAAAAATCCATGCGTTTGTTTTGAAAAATGAAAATCTTTTTTTCGCTTAATGTTGCTCGATTTTTCTTGTACCAAAATGTTGGGAGATACTGGTGCAGGACAAACCTTCGTGTGAAATTTTCCGTTTTCGGGCTGAAAATAATATTCCAACCCAAAATGACCTGGTGTGCCAAAGGTGTGGCAACCAATTTTTTGTTGCAAGGCCACATTTTCAATGTATCTACGAATCGAACACTCGCGGTCGTCAATACAAAAAAGTGCCTGAAAATCATCTCGGGCAATGTTCGGTTCTTTTGGTGCTATATTTCTTATAGCTGACAAAGCTTGGTCGTAGGTGGTGTTTTCAAATGCCACTTGCCATATTTCTACCAGTTGGTTGAAAACCTCTTTTTGTGGTTTTTCAAATAAATCAATAGGGGTAAGACTATCGTTGTATCCCAATGGTTTCCATTGCATACCAAAACGTTGGTCAAGAGCATCAATTTCGAGAAGTAATTCAAAAATGATTAAATCATTTAGGCTAATTTTTCTTTTGTCGAGAAGCAAAGCTTGGTTTTGCTCCAAAACGGACACCATGCCCGACCAGCCAGGATGAGCAAACTGTTGATCGACCACATAATTATCAAAAAATGCTTCATTGCCCACCACAAGATGCAACAAATGCTTGATGGACAGCTTCTTTTGAGCCAATAACATTTGTGGTCGAGGTGTGTTGAACATAGAAACCATGCTGTTTCTTTCAAGAGCCCTCAACGAAGAAATTAGGCCGCCCTCCGAAACTGGAAACTGCCAAATAGCTACACCTTGATCAATGTAGGCATTTAACACCCGAAACAGTTTGGAGTGTGTAAGTGCATTCAAATCAACCTGATAGAGCTGTTTCCATTTGCTGCGAAGTTGGCCAACTGTAGGTTTTATAGTCAATTTTGCTGAACCATGCAATACGGAGTCAAGAGTAAAATCTGTCCCTTTTTTTTGGTTAAAGCTCTCCATGCTTCGCTCTAATTGATAGGGATTTATCTTTCCATCTTTGTAGAATTTTCTATATCGATCTAACGATAAGCTCGTTTTATAGCCGAAAACATGCTTGGCGTGTCCCAATGCATCAAAAAATTCTTCCTGCTGAAAACCATGCAGGGTATTGTGGTGTATAAAATCTTTTAAAGGTGCCTGGCTTGGCAAATAATGTTGCAACAGATGGATGAGATGACTTTCATCCCACACCAATTCATGCTTATTCATGTTGAATTGCTAAAATTTCAATACTAAATAAAGGGGGTGGTTTGGTTTACGAGGTTAGATGCCCTCTAACAGTGCAGCTTGAGAGCGTGGTATTTTAGATAGAGTGGAAGTTGTTTGTTGAACAAGTTGGCGTTAGAAAACCGAAGTGCGGCTTTTGTTTCGATGTTTTCACGATGGAAGTTGGAACAACTTGACTCAAAAAAATAGAAAGAGGAAAACGTGTTTCCGGAGCTAAAATCTGAATTTTCGTCTAATTCAAAATTAATTTCGGTTTCGGTATATGGAGTGGTTTCAGAATAGTTTTTTACCCTAAAAAAAGGTGCTGCCAATTGAAACAACAACAGCAACGCTATCACGAAAGACAACCCACTTTTGAAACGGTTTTTCAATTCTTCCTAATTCGCCGCAAATGTAAAGTCGAATAATCTTACGTTGTTTCGATTTTTTAAAATATTATTCTATTGATAATCAATTAGTTATAGGAAGTGGATTTTTTTGGATATAATTTGGTTTTTGGATATAATGAAGATTTTCTGTTTCGGGTAGAATTGTTGAAATGTGAAATATGGTCAATATCGCCCCCGCGGAGCTGGGTGGATTTTATATTATGATGTTGTCCCTATGGGGCTGTTATGTGTTCTCATTATTCACGTTTCATTTTTTTCACACTGTAAATCTGCGTTTATTCGTATCGTCAGAATAAAGCTCCGTTGGAGCAAAATAATAATAAAAAAGGTTGGATATTGGAATGATGAACCCCGTAGGGGTGAAATTGTTTTGCCAAGAAATTGACAATCTTTCTGGTGGCCGGCAATTTTTTTAAAGGGTTAATTTGCAATTCTTAGTTTTATCTTTTCTATCATCACTCGATTATCCTTTATCGGGTAAATTTTTCTTATATCCATCCAAGTTGAATTTTCTAAAATAAGAATGGAAGTATTACCTAAATCAAACCAAACCTCAATCTCCAGGTGGGATAGGCTAGTTTTATCAACCGTAATATTGTATTGATTTGTCTTTTCGGTTTCTTCAATGCTTACTGAATCAACGGCAACCTCCAAGTTTATGTCGTTATCTCTTAACGGTGTATTTTCAAAAATGGGAATAGTTGTGAACAGCGTTTGGGTTTCCCCAACTTTAAGTTCAGGAAAGGCTTTAAACTCCGGATACCAACTTTTTAAAATAACCTTTGGTTTGGTTTCAAATCGAATCGTATCTTGTGATTTGCCGCAGCAGCTTACAAATAAAAGTAGCCCCAAACTCCAAAATAATCTACTTACCAACATATTTAAGTTTACGAAGAAAGCCATTTTTTACATAAAAAGATTAAGGTCATTTCCTTCTATCCAACGCAATATTGGCACAAAACCTCATTCTATCATCCATAGATTGCACTTTTCCATTTTTTGTGTCTATCAAAATTTTGCGAGTCAGCTTTTGGTTGAGGTCAAATTCATTAAACTGGTTATCGAAATAGGTTAAATAAATGGTGTCTCCGCTCAAAGCGTAGGTGCCAGTGGCGTTATTAAATCCGTTAAAAAGCAGTTGAAACTCCTGCTTTCGTTCGTACAAAATGATGCCATATAATTCATCCGAAGCAATAAAAATCTTATTGCTTCGAGGCATGCAGGACATTACCAAAAAGAGCAAAGAAAAAAACATCAAAACGATTATTCTACCCGTGCCTTTTATCAATCAAGTTGTATTATTCGCATGTTAGGTTTTGGTTTTTTGCATTGAAATAAAAAACCAACGCAGCTATGCTGTATTAAAGGTAATTTTTGCGGATTAAGAGAACCGCTATCGGGCAATTGAAGTTTTTTAAACATAGTAGTGTTGGTCATAATCCAAAAGTCCAAATACTTGGATGTAAAAAATCGAAACTCATAAGAAAATACGGGGCTTAATCGACCGATTTTGTCATTTGGGGTTAAATCGTAGTCCCATAAATGTGCAACTTCAGTTGCTGAATATTCCAATTCATAAAGATATTTGGTCAATAAAACATACGAGTACCTGACTCCAATACCCATGCGATGCCTAAATTTAGCGTTGAATAAATCCTGCTCAAAGAAATATGATGTTGCAGCTGATATCGTCTGATAATTGTATGTAAATTTTAAAATCGAAGTCTCATCTATAATAAAATAAGGGATAGGGAAGTTTGAAAAGTTGGTTGATGTATTGTTGAAGTTTGAAGCATTGACGGAGAATTTTAACAAATTGTTTTTCGCTATTTTTCTTTCAATTCCTAATTCAAAACTAATATTGGTCATAAAGGATATTCTATTAGATAATGTATGACTCGGGCCTCCTCGGAGCGGATTCTTTTTACTTACTAATTGATAATTTAAAGGATATATTTTGGTGCCAATCATAAACTTTTCTACCGGCGAGCTATGAACTTGTTGCACCCCAAAAGTTGGTTGCCATTTGCTGTCTTTTTTGAAAAACGATTGGCCAGCAAAGCATGCCACTTTGACAAGTGATATGAAAACTATAACAGCAAGTTTTTTCATTTCCAACATGCTAAAATACCAAAATAAAATTGATATATGTTCGATTTTACGTAATGCGAATATGTATTTTGTCTGTAGTCTTTTGGCGTAGGTATATAGCTGAAGTTGAAACCGGAGTTAAACCAAAACTGAAGGTGGCTTTGTTCTAAAATCTTTGCTTGATAGCTGACTGATGGATAAAATAAGGTGGCAAAATCCTTATAGTTGAGGTCTTTCTGATAATAGTATTTATTCTGATTTTTGAGTATTCCTTCAAGTCTAAAATCACTCATTATTGTGTTTGAGGCGTTAAAGGCAAATTTTAATCGATGTTCAAAATGGCTGTTTTTAAATTTTTCTGAAATGGCATAACCTACATTAAAACCTATCAAATGGTAGCGGTAGTAAAACTGAATTGGTTGAAATTGAGTGCCGAGCACAAAGCCACGTTCTGCATCCACCATGTCCGAAAATCGGAGTTTATACCAATCGCCATTTCCACAGAGGCGGGTGTAGGCAATTCCGGTAAAAAATGCTCCGTTAACACCAATTTTTCTAATGGCTCCGGTTTCAAGTTTAAGGTTGTTGGCCATATTTGGTTTGAACAACTTGCCAGGGTTGTTTTCAAATTTTTCGAGAGGTATTGCACGCCAATCTTTATCCGGAAATTGATCAAGTTTGGGAAAATTGTACACACCCAAATCATCTAAATTTTTATTAAAAATGGTGTTTAATTCGGAATAAAATGTCCATTTGGTGGTCTCAGAGGCCAGAGTTTTGAATGTCACCAAAAAGATTGAGAACGATATGGTAAACCATTTCCTCATTCATTCAATTTCAAACAATCAGGCAACATCAGTAGAAAAGGGAGAGCTTTTGAGTAGTCAAGTTCAGGGTATTCTAAACCTAAAACCCGCAAATTGTTGTAGTATGTTTGGTGTTGTTGGTAATAGTTTTTTTCGCTTTGAAGAAACCAAGCTTTCTGGCCAAGCTTTTGAGCAATAAACCATTTTTCTAGCAAACGAGCAGAGCGGCCATTTCCGTCGCTCCATGGGTGGATTTTTACAAAAATCAAGTGCAGCATAGAGGCATAAAAAAATACTTCTTCTACGGATAATGCATCTTGTAACAAAACTTCTAAATCATGGTAAAACTTGGTCATTTCGTCATTAACCAATTGTGGTGAAGCGGCCACATACTCAATTTTCCCGTCAGTAGAGCTCACAAACATATTTTGTGTTCGTGTATTGCCAAGAAATTGTTTCTGAACAAAATTTTTAGCCAAAAGTCTATGTACTTCATCTACATTCGGTTTGTTCAGAACGTGAGTTTGAGCAAATAAATAAGCATCGTACAGGTCGTCTATTTTCTTTGTATAATCGGGCAGAAATTGAATACCAAACCTTTTGTGTTTCACATAGCTGTCTAATTCAATTTCTTCTCCCTCTATCTTGCTGGAAAAAACGGATGAAACAGACGTGTAAAAACCAAATGAGTCGGTGGATATTTCAGCATCTTTAAGTGCATCAAATTTTGGAGCCAAATTAGTTGGAATCGCCTCTAAATAAGCGGGCAACAATTCGGTATGAACAATTTTTAAATCCACTAAAAACTTAATATTTTATTCGGTAAATCAGCTTTCGGACTCTATAATAGGCAGCTCGGCCTCTTTTATCGTTTTGTTTTTTGAAAACCAGAAATACAAACCAACAGCCGAAATCATCAGAGCAACCGAGATAAGGGTGGCTTGGGTTATCTTCATTCTGAGAATATCCAAATCAACGTTGGTGCGAATTTTTTCTATCCAAAAACGCTCAAAACCTGTCAAAAACAAATATAGGCTAAACAATATTCCGGGTGTTTTTATGCGTTTTCGATAATACCAAAGTATGCCAAAGAAGGCCAAACCAATGATGGTTTCGTATATGGGAGTTGGCCAAACAGGAAACTCCAACACAGGAATTCCATCGCCAAGATAAGGCACTTTGTCTATTGGGTCGGTGGTGTTGGCCACGTTGTTTGGATAGGTGTATGCCCACAACCAATCGGGCAAAAAACCGGGGTTTGGGCGGTTGTTGATAATGCCCCAATCGCCATCGCCTGACATGTGGCAACCAATTCTGCCCACGGCATAAGCCATCATCATGGCTGGGCCACCCACATCGAGCATGTGCCGCCAATGAATGCCTTTTTTGTGTGCATACCATAGCACGGCTGCCCCGCCACATATCAAACCGCCATAAAACGTGAGGCCGCTAAATGGGTTTAAAAAATCTTGAATCGGATTTTTGATAAAATCACTCCACCGCTCCATGCTGTCGAACAATTTGGCACCAGGCAACCCAACGGCAGCAGCCAAAAGAGTCAGAGTACCCATGTGCTGGTATGGGTGTATAATGGTCTCTTTCTGAACGGGTTGGGGGTATTGTTTTTTTATTTTTTGTGCCTCGAGGTATTTCAAACCTACCGAAAGTGCAGCAAGAGCCAAACCCCAAATCATGCTTCCCTCGCTGGTAAATAGATGACTTTGTATATCAGGCGAGAGGGTTTGGGCATTGGTAATCAAAAAAATGAATTTATAACCGAAAATAAAAGCCAAAGCCGCATTGCTGACATATTCGGTAATTGATGGAAGTTTGCCAAAGGTTTTAATCTCTTTTTTTCCTGTAATCAGGCCTTCTTTTTCTTTGCGTTTTAGCTCAACGGTCATAAAATGCAAGGCTGCCAAAAACGACATGGCCACAAAAAAACCAAACATGTTTACCACCGACAATCCCCAAATCTCGATGCCAAAGAGGTCTTTAAAGAAAAAATAAAAATTTGGATACATACTTTTTTATTGACTGCGAAGTACCGAAATAATTGTTGGAATATGCGGTTTTTGGTTGGGAAATGTTTTTGAAAAGCAAAGAATTAATATGCCAAATGCTGATGGCCTTAGCCCACTATTTGTTTCAAAATAGTAACAAGGCCAATTGCTAAAATAAGAAAAAGAGATAGGTTTCGGAATTTTGACTCAGGAATGTAGGTCAGTATTTTTTTGCCAAAAAAAGTACCTACCACCCCAATTATCAGTAGAAATGGAACATATTTTAAATCATGCGAGTGGATGTATCCGTTTTTGAAATAGACAATGGTTCGTGCCGAATCAATCATAAAATCAATAAATGCGGATGTGGCAATAAAGACACTTTTTTCCAAATTAAAAGCAGCCATGGTCAACCCTCTAATGGCACCACCTGTGCCCAACAATCCGGCAGACAAGCCTGAAAATATGCCTCCGGTGATGGCATTTTTTGTACTGGGTTTGATAATGGTGGAGCTTTTTAATAGAAAAAACAGACTAAATGAGGTTAAAAAAATGCCCAAAATTATTTCTAAATAGGTGTTCTCAATATATTTGGTCAATACACCGCCAATAATAACAAATACAATAGACGGAATGCCAATGGTGGCGAGCAGTTTGCGGTTTAAACCTTGTTTAAAAAGAACAATTTTACTGAAATTGCTCGAAAGGTGAAAAAGAGCTGTTAAGCCTAAAACCGAATGAAAATCGAAATAAAAATTACCGATTGGCACAAAAAACACCGAAGAACCGAAGCCTCCGATGGTGCCAATAATTTCGGCTAACAATGCCAGCAATAGAAAGAGAAGACTGATTTCTTTCATGTGTTTATTCCTGAAAATTTATCTTAAAATCTTTTCCATTTTTCGTCCTTTGGCAAGCTCATCTACCAATTTGTCTAAGTATCGAACTTGTTTGGTCAAAGGGTTCTCAATTTCTTCAATTCGATAGCCACAAATCATTCCGGTTATCAGTTCAGCATTGGGATTGAGATTTGCCTGTGCAAAAAAGATTTCAAAAGTGACTTTTTCGGCTATCAATTCTTGCACTTTCTGTTCGTTAAATCCTGTAAGCCATTCAATGACTTGATGCAGTTCTTCTTTTGTTCTGCCTTTTTTCTCCGCTTTTGTCACATAATGTGGATATACCGAGGCAAAAGTCATTTTGGCAATACGTTCGTTATGCTCTGTGGACGGGGTCATATTTATCTCAATTAAAAATTGATGGCTAAACTACAAATTGTTTGGTTTAATAACCACGACCAGACCTTATAGGTTTTTAAACCTGGAAGGTCTATATCTCACACCAACTCACTCACCAATACGCACGAAACCACGCCGTCGTTGTCGATGTTTTGTAGTTCAACATCTACCAATTGGTTGACTAAATTTTGGTCATAGGCCGCTTTTACTTTTACGTAGTTGTCGGTAAAGCCATACATAAAATCGCCTTTTTCTTCGGCTTCAAAAAGCACAGTTCGGTGGCTGCCCAAATGTTGGTTGTAAAAGGCCATCCGCTTTTTATCGCTCAATATTCGCAGCATGTCGGCACGTTCGTTTTTGGTTTTTGGGTTTACTTTTTCCGGTAATTTTTTGGCAGTAGTATTCGCTCGTTCCGAATAAGGAAAAACGTGCAAATAGCTAACATCTAAATCTTTGAGGAAGTTATATGTTTCGAGAAAATGTTCGTCCGACTCCCCAGGAAAACCAACAATTACATCCACTCCTATACACGCGTGGGGCAATAATTTTTTGATGGTGGCAACGCGGTCGGCATACAATTCTCGTTCATATTTTCGTCGCATTTTATGCAAAATTTCGTTGCTGCCGCTTTGCAATGGTACATGAAAATGAGGTACAAATCTTCGGGAGTTGGCCACAAATTCAATAATCCGATTTTCTAACAAATTGGGTTCAATGCTGCTTATTCTGAAACGTTCTATGCCTGCTACTTTGTCAAGCTCCAACACCAAATCAAAGAATGTCTCGTCGGTGTCCACGCCAAAATCACCAATGTTTACGCCAGTTAGAACCACTTCTTTAATATCTGTGGCGGCCACCTGATTGGCTACTTTAATGGTTTCGGCTACTGTGTTGCTGCGGCTTTTGCCCCGTGCCAGCGGAATGGTGCAAAACGAACAGAAATAATCGCAGCCGTCCTGCACTTTGAGGAAACTTCGGGTTCTGTCGCCCACCGAAAAGCCGGGTACAAACACATTCGTTTCTTTTATGTTGGCATTGTAAACCACTTTTCGTTCGTCTTTTAGCTTGTTTAAATGTTCGATTAAATTGAACTTTTCGGCTGCACCCAACACCATATCAACTCCTTCAATATCAATTATTTCTTGAGGTTTCAGTTGGGCATAACAACCTATAACAATTACGGAAGAATCGGGGTTTTGCTTTTTGGCATCACGCACTACTTTTTTGCATTTTTTGTCGGCATTTTCGGTTACCGAACAGGTGTTTATTACGTAAATGTCGGCACTTTGGTCGAATTCAACAACATCAAAACCCTGTTCTTTGGCCTGTCGGCCAATGGTGGAGGTTTCGGAAAAATTGAGTTTACAACCCAGTGTATAAAATGCAATGCTTGACACGCCGCAAAGATAGATTTTTTAAGTGTCGATGGCAATTGGAGCTATTTTGCCAGAATTAACTCAACCAGTTTTTTAAGAAATGCTTTTGTTCGTTGGTTGCCTGCTCGTTGATGGAGATGGCGTATTTCATATCCGCATTTTCTAATAGAGTTGCTTCCAAGTGGTGCAATTTTCCATCGCGGTTTATCAACACATTTATAGTGCTGCCAATTCGGTATCGGTCTATTATTTCTTGCAAACTGCCTGATGCTCTCCAATTATTAATGGCAATAATTTCATCGTTTGCACAAATTCCGGCATTGGCTGCTGCTGAGTTGGTTTTTACGGTTTTGATAATGATTTTTCCGTTTTCAGAGCTTGATGTGGTGCCAAATTCCGGTTTGTTTTCTGTTATGTTTTTTAATTGCACACCGGCCAAAGAAAGATATTCGGCATACGGAAAACTCCCTGTTTCAAACACAAATCGATTGAAAAAGGAAGTGTAATCATTTTCGCCAATTTGGTTTACTACATTTTTGAACTCGTCGAATGTAAATCCGCGGTTTTGTTTTTCATAAAATTCGTTCATCAAGGTTTGCATTACATGGTCGAGGCGTTTTCGACCATTGGTGTTTTTCATAATTTCAAAATCAAGAAACCATGCCACCAACATGCCTTTGTTGTAGTAGCTAATGCTCGTGTTGTTGCTATTTTCGTTGGGCAAATAGGCTTTTATCCAGGCCAGTTTGCTGCTTTCATTGAGGGTCATTACATTTCTGCCAGCCTGACTTTCTAATCGGTTTATATTGCTGGCCAATGCGGCGAAATAGGTTTCTGTGGTATGAAATCCGCTTCTAATCAAAAATAAATCGTCGAAATAAGAGGTAACCCCTTCAACAATCCAAAGCATTTCGGTGTAGTTTTCTCGGCCATAGTCAAACGGGCCGAGTTCTATTGGACGTATTCGTTTTACATTCCATAAATGGAAATATTCGTGCGAAACCAGTGCCAAAAAGGTTCGATATTTATCAGGGTTGCTATATGCCCAACGGGTTATTTGGCTCGTTTGACAGTTCAGATGTTCCAATCCTCCGCCGCCGTTGTCGATGTTTTGAATAAAATGAATATACCTTTCTGACGGATGTTTACCGCCAAACATGGCGGTTTCAGTATCACAAATCTTTTTAATATCGTTGGTAACGGTTTCAAGATTGTAATTTCCCTCTCCAATCATCACAATTTTGTGTGGCACGCCAAAGGTGTCAAACTCAGAAATATCAAAATTGCCCAAGGCCACTGGGCTATCAACCAGCAAATCGTAATTTTCGCATAAAAAAGTGGTGCCATTTGGTTCTTTTTTGGGCAAAGCCATTTCAATATTTTCCCAACTAAATGGCATGTCAAAACTTATTTCTATTGGTAGGTTTTCAAATCCTTCGAAATAAACAAAAGCACTGGCACCATGCAAAAAAGCCATAAATTGGTCAACATAGCTAACACGAGCTGCAATTTCTGCAGCATATAACTGGTAGTGAAAAAATACCTCGTCTGTTTCCGCTTTTATCTGCCAAGTATTTTTGTCGATGCGTTTTGGCTTTGTGCGTTGTTCGTCAACAATAGAAACTGCTTTGTCAACATGTTGAGAAAATTCGCGGATTTTGTATGAACCTGGTGTCCAAACCGGCATTTTTACCGTAATGTTTTGCCCCTTATTGCAGGCCATTTTTATCGATATATTGGCATAGTGGTTTTTAGCGTTTTCAAAAGATACGTGGTATTTAATTTTGTTTTCTGAAGCCATGCAAATGTCAATAAATTTGGGCTGCGAAGTTAGCTGAAAACAACCGACAAGACTACCGGATTCTTAAATTGCTTTTACAACCAGTTCTTTTTTTAGGTCAACTCCTTCGTTTTTAAGAAACAAAAGGTATGTGCCGGCACTCAAGAAGGTCAAATCAAAATAAATGATATAGTCTGTTTTTGTTTTTGATTGCTCATATACTTTTCTACCCAACATGTCATACAACTCCATGGTAAACGCACTATTTTCGATAGAATCGGTGCTAAAACTAAGTTCATTTTCAAATGGGTTGGGGTATAAGGCAGCAAAATGATTAGAAGAAATTGGCTGCTCGGGAAAAATGTATTCGGTCTTGGCAAGTTCGCTTCGGTAGTTTACCAAGTGATACCGCATCACATTTATTTGACGCTCTGTAAACAGGTTTGTGCAGTTGGCTGATGAGTAATCCATATAGTTTTCCACCATGTCTGGTCTGTCATTTTGAATATCATTGCAAGAATTGGCAAATTTAGAACACCCTGATGAGGCTTGCTTGCTGTTTGGTGTGTCGTCTATATAGTCGTCATAGCTACATCCTTGGGAGGCAAACGGGGCATCGCCCCAAATATGACGAAGACCTAAATAATGCCCAACTTCGTGTACTGCCGTTTTTTCGTTGTTGTATTTATTCCTGTCAAGGTTTGCCGGATTGTTTTCGCCTATCACCTCATAATGGATAACCACACCTTGCAAATTGTCGGGTTTGTTGTAGCTCGAAGGCCATAACTTAGTATTTACGGGTGGGTAGGCAAATCCGAGCAAGGCTTGCGAACCTGACGATGTGTTTAGATTACAAATCCAAATATTCAAATATTTTTTGGTATTCCATGGGTCAATGCCACCATTCAAATTAGATTTTACATAGTCTCTAACGTCTGTACTGATGGATGAATAAAAGGTTTGTCTGGAGGTTTGAGTTCGGGTAATGCCATTTGTCGGGTTTCCGTTGGGATCCATAGTGGCCAAATGAAATCGGATGCGTGCGTTTCCGGCAATTGGTTTAAAAAGTTCCCGAGTATTAATCGTGTCTGCATTTTCGCGGTTATAACATTCATTTAAAACTCTCAATTGATTGATAATAAGAGAGTCGTGAATGTTTTGAGCGTTGGTATTATAGACCACATGAAAAACTACTTGTATATGATAAACAGTGTCAATGGGGTCGGCTTTTGAATGACTTTTGGTTTTTGTATTTTCAATTGCACTTTTATATGATTCTTCGGCAATGGTTTTAAATCCAGGAAACTGCTTTTCAAGATAGTTTTCATATTCCACTTGGCCGCATGGTTCGATATATTGAGCAAAACTTTGATGGGCAAACCAAATGCAGAGGGCAATCGTAAAGATGTTTTTCATAAAAAGAGAACAAATAAAATCAAAAAATGATTACCTTCCTTTAAACGAAGGTTTTCTTTTTTCGTTAAATGCTGATACTCCTTCTTTGTAGTCGTCGCTTCTTCCGGCAATGTCTTGACACTGAGCTTCGTATTCTAACATGGTGTCCAAATCAGAATGAAATGATTTGTTCAACATTTTTTTCATTAAAGCAATGGCTTTGGTGGGGGCGGTTTCGTAGTAGGCCGCTATTTCATTCACCGTTTGGTCGAGTTCTTCAGCTGGCACAACTTTGTTTACTATTCCCCATTCAAGGGCTTGTTCTGCTTTTACTTTTGTACCCATTGTGGACATTTCGAAGGCCCTGGCACTGCCCACCAAGCGAGGCAAAAAATAGCTCGAACCAGAATCTAACACCAAACCTACGTTGATGAAAACCTCAATAAAACTGGCAAATTCTGAGGCTACAACATAGTCGCAGGCCAAGGCTAAAGAACAACCAGCTCCGGCTGCCACCCCATTTATTTTTCCGATAATTGGCTTTGGCAAATCTCGCATGGCTTTAATGATGGGGTTGTACCGTTTATCCAATGAATCGCGAAGCGAGCGGTTTTTTGCACCTGCAATTGCCTTTAAATCTTGACCAGAGCAAAACGCTTTACCCGCTCCAGTAAAAACAACCACCCGCACATTATCATCACGTTTGGCCTGTTTCAACGCATCTTGTAGTTCGTAGCTTTGCTCATCGTTAAAAGCGTTAAAAACATCAGGTCTATTAAGGGTTATGGTGGCAACGCCTCCATTTAACTCATATTTTATACAATTATAGTTTTCCATTGAACAGCAAATAAACAGCAATATTGCTAATTAATCCTACAAAAAAACCGAGATATACCTCTGAATGTGTGTGTGCATTTAGCACCAATCTCGACGTTATAACGATGGCCGAAACAAATAGTATGGCCAATACCCAAAACAAAAAGAAAGATTCTTGCGAGCGACCTAAAACAATCATTAAGGTGAGCAAACCAGCCCAGCCAAATGCATGAAAACTGATTTTTTTGAAATAGCTCATTACACCTAAAACACACGAGCCGATGCAGAGGGCAAAAATTAAAACTTCTATTATTCCCTCAATTAAAAAGTTTTGTTGCCGCAAATAGAAGTAGGCCAGTATGTAAACCACCGACATTACAAAGGAGGCTTTAATTCGTTCGGTTTGATTAATTTCTGCCAATTGTTTTAAGGTGGCTTTACCCAAAAGCATCATGGTGGCAAAAAGAGGAATGAGTGATAAAAAACCACTGAAAACGATAATAATGTTGAACTGAGATGTGCCGTAAACGCGGCTTCCTAAAACCGGATGAAATTTAAAAATGACTATCAAGGCATAAATTGGTATAAACACAGGATGCCCAATAATGCTGATAATTTTTGCGGTTTTAAGACTCACTAAAGCTCTTTTCTTAATCGTGCCACCGGAATATTTAGTTGCTCGCGATATTTGGCCACCGTGCGGCGGGCTATGTCATAGCCTTTTTCTTTGAGTAATTCCTGTAGTCTTCCATCGGTCAGTGGCGAGCTCTTGTTTTCGGCACCAATGGCATCGCTAAGTATTTTCTTCACCTCTTTATTAGAAACCTCTTCTCCACTGGCCGTTGTAATGCCTTCTGAGAAAAAATGTTTTAAAAGAAAAATGCCAAAATCGGTTTCAACATATTTGCTGCTGGCCACCCGCGATATGGTTGAAATATCCAAATGTACCCTTTCTGCAATATCTTTTAAAATCATGGGTCTCAGCTTGGTTTCATCACCGCTCAAAAAATATTCTTTTTGCAATTCAACAATGGCGTTCATGGTTATCAAAAGGGTGTTTTGTCGTTGCTTAACGGCATCAACAAACCATTTGGCTCCATCAAGTTTTTGCTTTATAAACTGCACGGCATCTTTCATGTTTTTATCAGGCTTTTTGGCTTTTTCATATCCTTTTAGGGTTTCCATAAAATCAGCAGAAACCTTGAGCGTAGGGGTGTTTCTGTTGTTTAATTCTACCTCAAGTTCGCCGTATCTTTCTTTTACTATAAAATCCGGAATTATATAGTCGGTTTGTGAGCTGCTGTCGCCGCTGGCGGCTGGTTTGGGGTTTAGTTTGGCAATAAAAGAAATGGCTTCTTTCAAAAAATCTTCTTCAATATCAAGCTTTTTAATGAGCTTGCTATAGTGCTTTTTCGAAAAATCTTCCATGTGTTTTTCAATGATTTCGTATGCCAATTTCGTTATGGCGGTATTTTTGGTTTTGGCTTTAAATTGAATTTGGAGCAACAAACACTCTTGCAAACTTCTGGCACCAATGCCAGGCGGCTCTAAATCCTGAATTTTTGCCAAAACATTTTCAAGCTCTTTTTCTGTGGCTCTGATATTTGATGAAAAAAGTAGGTCGTTGGCAATGCTTCTCAATGGCCTTCTCAAATATCCGTCATCTTCTATCGTGCCAATGATTTGGTCGGCCAAAATATGCTCGTGCTCGTCTTTTAAATTTGGGCTAACTTGCTCAAAAAGTCTTTCTCGAAAGGAAATAGATGAATTGATTGGGGTGAATTCCCTGTCATCATCGTCATTATTGTTGTTGTATTGGTCGTTTAGTTGAATTCCACCTTCATCGTCAGTCAAATAATCCGAAATGTCAATTTCGTCTTTTGATGAGCTTTCGTAGTCAAAATTGTCATCATCACCGCTGTCATTGCTGCTTGAGTAGTCGTATTCTTCTTCATAATTTCCGGTGTCTGTCTCATCCTTTCCGGTTTCCAATGCAGGGTTTTCAATAAGTTCTTCTTCTACTTTTTGCTCAAAATTCAAGGTATTTAGTTCCAACAACTTAATGAACTGAATCTGCTGAGGAGACAGTTTTTGAAGTAGTTTCTGACTTAACGATTGTTTTAGCATAATTACCTTTGCAAAACGCTTATGTCTATGACATTATAGCCTTATTTTTGCCCAAAATTAGACAATTGCATTGTATTAAATGAAAACTTATATAAAAGATTTATCTACAAAACAGGACACAACGGTATCATTGAGCGGGTGGGTTCAGAACAAACGGGAGAGCAAAGGATTGGTTTTTTTGATTTTGCGAGACGGCACCGGCTTTTGTCAATGTATTGTAGATGCTAATAGCATATCGGAAGAAACGTTTGCTGCTGCCGCGGCGTTAGGGCTGGAAAGCAGCCTTACTTTAGAAGGAAAAGTGGTGGCCGACGAACGACAAATTGGTGGTTTTGAAGTGCATGTAAGTTCTATAAAGGTTTATCAAAATTGTGCAGACTATCCTATAGCCAAAAAAGAACACGGCATCGACTTTTTGATGGATAAACGACATCTTTGGTTGCGAAGCAAACGCCAATGGGCCATAATGAAAGTGCGAAACCGGGTGATTTTTGCCATTCACAACTTTTTTCAAAAAGAAGGCTTTGTGCAAATGGATGCCCCCATTTTTACGGGCAACGCCTGCGAAGGCACCACTGATTTGTTTGAAACAGACTTTTTTGGCGAGCCTGCCTACTTGTCTCAATCCGGACAATTGTATGGCGAAGCAATGGCAATGGCAATGGGTAAAATTTACACCTTTGGCCCAACCTTTCGGTCAGAAAAATCCAAAACCCGCCGGCACCTTGCCGAGTTTTGGATGATTGAACCCGAAATGGCGTTTTATGACATATATGACAATATGGATTGTATCGAAGATTTTATTCGATATGTGGTGGGCGATGTGGTGGAAAACTGTGCCGCAGAGCTGGAGGTTTTGGAGAGAGATACAACCATTCTCAAAAAAACAATTGAACCTTTTGTAAGATTGACCTATGACGAG
This sequence comes from Flavobacteriales bacterium, assembly GCA_020635395.1. NCBI lineage: Bacteria > Pseudomonadati > Bacteroidota > Flavobacteriia > Flavobacteriales > Flavobacteriales bacterium. The sequence goes on along the minus strand of JACJZV010000005.1, from coordinate 174,638 downwards.
GCTGTGGCCATTATTAGAGGCGAAAATCAAGTAAACGGGAAGCAAACCATTGCGGTGTTGGAGGAAGATTTGGCCAATGTGCAAAACAAAATTGCCGAGTTGAAAAACGACATTGCAGAGCGGGAAGCAGGTATTGCCAAAGGTGGTATGAAGAAAGGCCAAATAAACTTTAATATGAGTACCATCGACAAGAATAAAAATATCATAAAACAACTGGAGGAAGATGAACGAAACATACCACAGTGGATAGCTTCGGCCAAAAATTTTGTGTATGGCAATGACTTTGGCGGAAGTGATGAGACCGTGCTTACCCGAATGTTCGACGTTCCGGTGATGGTGTACGACTGGCCGCACGAGGTAAAGGCCTTTTATTTAAAACGAAACCCCGAAAATCCAAGATTTGCAAGAGGCGTGGATATGTTGGCTCCCGAAGGATATGGCGAGGTTGTGGGAGGTGGCGAGCGTGAAACCAACGAGCAATTTTTGATAGAAAAAATCAACGGACACGGCCTGCCGATGGAGGAATTTGAGTGGTATTTGGATTTACGTCGTTTTGGCTCAGTGCCTCACTCTGGTTTTGGGCTTGGTTTAGAGCGATTGGTGGCTTGGATTTGCAAATTGCCGCATGTTCGCGAAACCATTCCGTTTCCACGAATGTATGGGCGGTTGAAACCGTAATGGGTCAATTGATTCACCACGGTGAATGGCGAGATTTGAATGCTCTCTTAATGTAGCTTAATTTCTTAATGGTTTGAAAAACAAAGAAATACAATATTTGATTTTGATATTTTTGGCCATAGGAATTGTCTCTTGTCACGGAAATAGTACGTCAAGAGTGGGAGAGATTGCCTCTGTCGATTCATTAAATATCAATGAAACTAAAAAAAATGACACACTTTTTGGAGCATGGGGAAATGAACCCGGTTGGCGATTGTTGGTGTATGAATCGGCAAACGAAATAAAACCGTTTCATTTATTGCTCGATTATGGCCAAGATTCGATGATAGGTGCTTGTCAATGGAGCATTTCACCAAACTCGCAAATGACCGATACCATTACGCTTAACGATTCATTAAAAACGCTCATTGTAATTTCGAAAAAAGAATGTTACGATGACGGAGAAGGTAAACATACGCATGAGGTAATTTTATTGAACGGAAAATCCTGTTATCGAGGTTGTGGCGACGAAATTAGGCGGATAAATAAATAGGTTTCATTCAATTCTCGCAAAGCTGGTTTGGTTCATTTAATGGTTTGCTTAGCGGTTTAGCACTTGGTCAACTTCATTTTGGTTGGCAAAATCACCACTTTTTGCGGCTTCAATTCCTTCGGCAAGTAATTTCGCTTCTATTGGCGATAATTTAACGCTATCTTGTTTCGAATCTATCATCTCACTATATTCCTCCATCGAAAGCATTATCACACCCTTGTCTTTTCCTCTGTTAATAATAATTGATTCGCGTTCGTCGGTTATTTTGTCGAGATAGGTTTCATCTCTTTTCTAAAATTAGATAAAGTTGTTGTAATCCTTTTTGTATCTATATCTGTACAAATATAGGTAAGGTTTTTAGGGGTTGATTAATCTGTTTTATAACTAACATTTTCAACAATACCCAATAACTCTTCATTGGTTAGTAAACCTTTAAATTCGGGTATGTACCTGAAAATTGGGTACTTTTTGTTCATTTTGTAAAGAATTACCCACTCTTTTAAAGAATATTGATTGAACACAAGTTCGTGAAAACAGCGGTAAAACTGAGTAGAATCTGCACCATTAAAGGTGTTTATCGAAATACAAAGGTTTGGATGGTAAAACATAAAAACGAAATTTTTTTCAAATTTTAGTGAGTCGAATAGAAAGCAAAGTTGGCTCTTGTCAGCTGATAAAAGTATATTGTTCGTGTCAATTTTCGAAATGAGGTTACTATCAATATCAATCGATATAATATCCAATCTTGAAAGACTGTCCATTTCTTTTACAAAATTAAAAACCCAAGCGTTCAATGGGGCTTTGTAACTGTTGGTGAAAAATGGTTTTGAGTAAAGAATGATTGCAGAATCTTTTTGAATACTTGGAGTTTTGTGCAGATAATGTGCTCCAATGCTATCCTTAATATAAATAAACTCCTCTTCTATTCCCGAATATCGGTAATATAGAGCCAACTGAATATGAAATGATTGAATGTCTTGGGCTAAAGCAAAGAGTTTAAACACGCAAATCTGCAGTACTATTAAAAATGATTTCATAATGGGTAGGATGATTAAAAGGCTTTGAAGGTTGCTTGTATAAAAAGCCAAGTATAAAGTTTGGAATGTTTACAATAGAGATTTGCAATGAAATTTACTCACTTTCGTTAACTTGCTAACGAAAAACAAGTTTTGAACCGCATGAAACACAAAATAATCCTTCTGCTATTTATTTGCTTGTTTGGCTCGGTGCAAAAATCTTGGTCTTCATCGGGCGATACGATAATTTACCAAAAACCTTGTTTCGATTACGTGCGAATGGCCGTAAAACTGGGCGAAAACCGCTGGAAAATAACCGAGAAAAAAGGGAACATTTTGCTTTTTGAAGGGGAGTATGAAATATCGCATTTTACGCACGATATGTTGTTAACCAAATTTAACTATCATTTCGATTGTACCAAATTTTTGGAAAAATACTATAGCATGGAGGGTGTTTTAAGACTAACATTTAATGAACACAATCCCGATAGCTTTGTTGTACAAATTTTTGAAAATAAAACCTTAGTTTATTCCTATGTTTTTAATCACAACTTGAAGATTGATTTTGTTAGAATCCTTAATATACAGGATGACCAAGATGTGCTGTTTACGAAACTGATGGCATTTCAACCTAACCAAGTGAACCATTATGTTGATGAACAAATTTTTGAGAATTATCAATTGCACAATGTGGAAGAGAATCCGTTTTATTACCAAACGTATTATAGGAACAATCAAGAAATTCAAAGAAATACTTGGGATGTAGAGCCTGAAAGAACCAATAGTAAGTATGCGAAATCTCAAAAAATACAACTAGTTTTTGGGTTAAAACATGTAACTCGGTATCCTCATAAACATATCGAATATTATTCGGACTACTCGGTAAAAGCCGAATTCACATTGGACAGCACTTTTTTGAGCAGGGTATATTTTTTCACAAATGGCAAGGTAATGGATACTAGTTTTTGGGCAATTCAATGGCTTCCGAAGTTAGTATCTGGAGATACCATGAAGCCGCAAACAGTATTGCTATATCAGGAAGTTTTTGATAAAAATGGAAATCAAACGTACTTTTTTCAGACAAACGAATTTTTGCCTGAAAATGCTCCGGTTTTGCAAGCGAGTTCGGCCTATTTTACTCAAAATATTTGGACTCCATCTCCCAATCTAAGTAAGTCCTTGTGGTCATCCGATTCAATAACCATTCTGGAAAAAGAGGAAGAATATAAAGTCAAATCACGCAAAGCAAATGTTTATGACTATTTGAATGTTACTGTAAAAAAAGACTTTGAAACTTGTCTTTTTGGACTTTGGTCTCTTACTCAGGATAAATATACCACATCACCTCAGTATTTGGAAATCAGTGCATTGGGAAGTGATGGCTCGTTTTTTAAAGTGACCGATGATTATCATTCATATTTAATTATAGATGCAAAAAATAAGGTGTTGTTTAGTTCATATTCCGATTTTGAGGTGGAACCTTTTGGTGCGTTTTACAAACTTCTTCAAAACGACACGCTGTATTTTTTTTCACCTGAGTTTAATCTTGTGTTTAAAGTTAAACAAACCGCAACCATGAATGCCTATGGGCAGCATTTGTGGGTATTGGATGAAGAGAATAACCGTACCCATTTTTTTACGTTGCAAAGAGATACTATAATCACCCATTCGATAGCCGATAAACTTACTGAAACAACGCTGAAATATCATTTCAGAAGGTTCCACGTTTTTACAGATATGCACCACATCTATCAATTACAAACTAAGGGTTTAACGGAGGTGTGGGCCACGAGTGATACCATTTTGGCTGTTAAAACCAGATCTGACTATATGGATTTTATAGCGTCGTTCAAGGGGAATAAACTGAGTTTTTATGATGTTACGAATACACGGTTAAAGGCATATACCCTTGAAATGGACAATCCACAGGAAACGCTGAATGAACTTACGGAACGCCGTAACTACTGGAGAAATAAAGGTTACTTTACTAAATCTGATGATTTTTTAATATACACGTTTCAAGGCAAAAAGGGGTGTTTTAACGGTACACTTTTGCCAGTTTTGGCTCCAGAGTGGGATGATATAGATGTAGAAAACAAAATAGCCACGAAACTTGGTTTAAAATATAAGTTTAACGACGGTGGTGATGTGTTTACACTTCCTCAGGAATGTGTAGAAACCAACATCCTTGGTGTTAGATGTAATTTTTATGTAAACCGAGAGAAAGGAATAGTAGTGGTAAAAGATCGAATGTATTATCTGGCATCGCTAATTGAATGCATTGGCATATTCAAACATGGCTTTGATGAAAACTACGAGTTTCACCAAGCAGTATTAATAACCACTGATAACAGAATGTATCAAATTCAGTCGGATAGCCTCTGGTTAATGCAGGATGCAACTGGTATTTTGAGGGTGATAAATTCTACTGATAAATATGTTTACGTTTATGGAGAGCGTTTGGAGTTTCCGTTTGACAGAGTGGATCAAATGGGCGGGGAAATATGGCTAAACACCATGATTAAAGCCAACGAAACGTTAAAGGTAACTGATGGAAGGCATACCTATTTGTTGGATTTGAGCAATAAAGAAAAAAGAATTGCGGACGATAGAGGTGGCCAGGAAAAAGAGATATGGGGACAAGTGTATGGTTATAACGCTTTGGGGCAGTTATACTATAGAAATTGTGACAATTACGTGTTTTATCCGGAATGTTACGTCCACATGAAGGTGCTTAATCATCAAAACATTAATTTATTACTGATAACCACCGATTACGAAAAGGATAAAGGTAATGGATTACCGTTTTACCTATTGATGAATCCGGATACTAAACAAACTACGAATTTTTGGATAAGGCCATACGTGTATGATGCCGGAAAATATTGTATGGTGCAAGACAGCCGTAATTTTTATCATGTAGTCGATGCCGATTTGAATGAGATGTTACCATTTTCGGAAATGAAGGAAGTCCAATATAAATACAATCATTATTACGTTTACTGCCAAAATCGATGGTATCGCTATAGTTTGGAGAACAAAAAGGTTGACACTTTATCAACCGAATTAAGATATTTCGACGAAAAGAAATACTCGTGCATTGAACAAGGTGAAATTCGGGTTTACACCTATGAACATATACTACTCGCGGCTTCCGGTAGTTATTTTATCGACAACTTGACGACCATAACGGAGTTAGATATTCAGGATTCCGTGATAAGTTATAATTACTGGTACTACTTTTATGATGGCCAAATGCCCTATTATAGCAGCCGCCAAAAAATGTTATTTAAAGCATTTATGCTTACTGAAGGATATAATTCAGTAAATTCTACTTTACCTACCATAGATTTTCCGGAGTATATGAATATCACAGAGAAACAAAGGAAAATAAAATCAAGGGGGTGTAACCTCAAACCCGTAGATAGAAATGATGAGAGCGATATGTATGCCGAAGAGTTTGATAGATACGTTTATCGTGATTCTACCTTTTTAAAAGGTGCTAATCTCAATCAGCGGGATTGGGTTGCGTATGTTAAATCTATTTTGGAACATCGACTGGCTCATTTAAACTTACGATACGACGATTTTTATTGTTACTCTAATGGCTTGCTATATTACCATGGATTGTATATTGAACTTTTGGACAGCGGGTATAGGTGTTGGACTTTCGAAAACATTTTTGATACCACCAAATTAACTTCACTTACCGAGTATTTGCAGCATCAAGTTTCGCTCAACCCGTCGTTTTGGGGTGTTACCTGCTCGCAAGATTTAGAGAAATACAACTTGGAATATTTTGCAGCAAAATTTGGGATAGAAAACAAGGTTTTTTTCTTTCAGCAACCCGATAATAATCAACAGTCAAGTGGCTTAAGATTAACTTATGACGACCTAAAAGAATACATGACACCCGAGGCCAAAGCCTTGTTTGAAAACATTATGAAGTAAAATTAAATCTAACGGGGTGGTTGATGTCAGTTTTTTAGCAAAATGTGAAAGTTGGCGAACTAATTTTGTTCGGTACGAAAAACCTCAATACAAAAAATCAAACCACTTTCGTTAACTTGCCAACGAAAAACAAGTTTTGAACCGCATGAAACACAAAATAATCCTTCTCTTTTTGGCTTGCTTGTTTGGCTCTATGCAAAAATCTTGGGCTGCAACTAGTGACACGATTATCTACCAAAAACCTTGCTCCGACTATGTTCGAATGGCCGTAAAACTGGGCGAAACCCGCTGGAAGGTAATTGAGAAAAAAGGGAGTATTTTACTTTTTGAAGGGGAGTATCAACTATCAAATTTCACGAAAGAAGCTTTGTCGGCAGGGAATTTTTATAGTCATTTTGGGAGTCAAAAATTTATAGAGAAATACTATACCATTGATGGTAAACTACAACTGATTTTGGAGGTTTTTTCCATAGATAGCTTTTTAGTTAGAATGTATGAAAATGGGAGAAATTGGTCGGAATATGAATTCTTTAAAACCAAAATATGGTCGTTGGATGAAATATTTGTACGAAGAATAAAAGAGGAGCGGTTTTTTTATGTAATGTTGGCTAAAAATCCGCAAAAAATAACCAAATACATCAACGGAAAACGATTCGAAGTGTATGAAAAGCAGGAAAACAAGAACTTCTATCTACAAACTATTTATAAAGATGATGCGGTAATTCAAAAAAACGTTTTTAAAAGTTATTATATTTCCTTTAGAGGTGAAAGAGATGACTTGGATTTGAAGAACTTCATTTATGACTTAAATGCGGTAAAGGCTTTTGATTATGCATTTTCTAATCCGCACATCGAGTTTTATAATGATTACACCATGAAAAGAAAAATTTCGATTAACGGACATTTTGAAACACGACTTCACTTTGATGAACATGGTCATATTATTGATAGTTCAGTTTATGCAATAGTGCCAAACCCTGATAATTATTCAGCTTCAAAAGGTGATACAACTTGGGTGGATGTTCCTTTGTATAATAATTATGTTGACTCGACAGGAAAAGTACTTTTTCTTTATCAAGTGGAGCATAATGAAAATAAAACAATTATTACTTGGAGTGAAGAGGTTAGAGACAGCCTCATTGAAATAAGAAAAGAAATTTCGCCCAAACAATGGCACGACCGCATTGGGTATTTATTGCCTCGTGTGTATCAGTACAAGGCTTCGCCTAAAAAGGTAAAAAATGAATATAAAACCGAAATTTTTTACAACGGAAATTTGTTGAAATCGTACCAAACAGTATTGGATTTTAACGAAAACTATAAAATGGTTAATTATTTCTATTTTTTAGAAAATGAGGCCCACTACACCATGACGTTTATGGAAGAACATGACGAATTGAAATCGGGAGATTACATTCATGGAGAGGATATTTGGCTTGATTCTTCCATTATAATTCGCAATAAACTAACGCCAGAAACGCTCTGTTCTGTTAATCCAATTGAATCGTGGGATCAAAATGTGTTCAATGCAAACTTACACGACTTGCATGCCTCGATAAAAAAGGATTTTGAACTTTGTCTTTACGGAATTTGGTCGCGAACACAAGGTAAATATACCGCACCACCAGAGTATATAGAAATAGTTGGGCTCAATCCCGAATACCCAATTTTTTTTAAAGCAACCAAAGATTACAAGGAGTTTTTGGTAATAAATGGCCAAAATGAGGTACTGTTTCGGAGTAACGAAAATTTTAGATCGGGAAAAGTTGGAGAATTCTATTATGTCCAGATGTCGGATGGCACCCACGTTTTTACACCCGAATTTAAAGAGATGCATGTCAATGAAACATTATACGATTTTGGTACTTACCAAAATCATGTGATAATAAGGGATGAAACGGAAAATCAAACCCTCGTTTTTTCGGTAACCAAAGATTCAGTAATAAAAGAAGTATTTAGCAATTATTTGTTTGATGCCCGTTTAAAGGAAGGGTCACAAAATTTGTATCTACTTCACGACCACTTTACTATATATACGTTTAGGAATAATGGTATTCAGCCCATATATACCACAGACGATACCATTTATACGGTTGATAAAGACGACCTCAGTTTTATGATTGCCATAAACAAAACAAATTGGCGTTTCATCCATTTCGAAAACCCCTATTTGATAAGCTATTCTATTGAAACCGACAGCCAACAAAATTTATTCGACGAGATAAATTACAGACGCCAAAAATGGGGGAGCAGTAATAACCTTTCTTATTCAGACAATATAGCGGTGTATTACAACAAAGGTAAGAAGGGCTGCATCAACGGGAAACTGTTTCCGGTTTTATTGCCCGAATGGGATGATATAGATGTGGGAAATTACGTGGCCACCAAAGAGGGAAAATCTTACCGATTTAATACTTCTGGGGATCGAATCTTGCTTCCTTTTAGCAGGGTAGAAATTGAATATAAAGAATCAAAAATAGCAATGTTTGTCAGCGATGATCGCAAGACATTGGATTACCAAGGAATGCTTTATCACCTGGTATCTCCCATCAAACATGCTGGTTGGTTTACAACATCGTATAGTGAAGATAGGTATGGCGATGTTTTTATTTCGGTCATAACCGAAGATGGGGCAATTTATGAGCTAAATTGGCATTCACTCCGAAAATTGGAAACACCTGCCACAGGTATTTTTACCCATGCTTCAACCGATAAAAAAACAATTTATTTAAATGGAGAGCAGGTAGGTCAAGAATATGACCGTGTGTATAAAGTGGGTGAAATAAAGTTTTTGAATCCACTTTTAAAATCGGCAAATCAGCTAAATGCTGTGATAGGAAATGTTACTTACTCTATTGATTTGTCTGACAAAACCATCAAACAAACCAATTCGGCCATTGGCAGGGAGCAAGAAATAAACGGCCATATTTTTGGCTACGACAATCAGTTTAAACTGTATTACAACGCATGCGACAAAATCCGTTATCTGCCCGATAGTTTTCAGTCGTATCAACTGTTTGAACTTTACAATTCCGATTTGGTGTTGGCATCAACCCAACCAAAAAATGATGGATATTATAACTCGAATTATTATCTCACAAACCTGATAACCGGAAAAACCAGCACCTACCAAATTAGTGGAAGCATATTTCCACAAGATAATTATTTATTGGTTAGAGATGCAAGCAGTAGATACCATTTAATTGATGAAAACCTGAACGAAATTTTGCCTTTTTCGGCAATTCAAAAAGTGACTTTTATGTCCGACTATGCGTTTATCAGAACTGGTAAACAGTGGTATCGCTACAATTTAAGCACAAAAAAAACAGACACGTTAAACTTTGAACTTAAATATTTCGACCGAGAAAAATACGCTTGCACTACCGACCATGAGATAAGAGTTTACAACTACAAAAACGAGCTTTTAGCAACGTCAGACCGTTATTTTTTGGATGATTTGACTCAATTGGAAAGTCTAAATATTTCGGATACTTTTTCAGGATTGAAAAGGTATGTTTACAGCAACATATCTCATATCACACCTTTACAATCATCTTTTCTAAAAGTATTTCACTTAATGACTTGGAATATTGGAAACGATTACCGTGGCGGAGGGCAATTAAGGTTGGTCGATTTTCCTGATAAAACGTATCATGAGGAGAAAGAAAAATACTTGTCAAAAAACGAGGAAGTTGAAACGGACAGGTTTGTTGTGGAAGAAGAATTTGGATTCGGTGAACGCTATGAAATGTTTGAAGAAGGAATGATTGAGTTTGAGGTGTATTCAGGTGATTCTTATTTTTCTCACCCGTTTAAAGGGTATAAAGCAAACTTTGAAGAGCAAAATTTAGAATTTGAGAAATACCTAACCAGTTTGGATTTTGATTATGAGAATTTTTATTTTCTGCCAAATGGGTTGGTAAAGGTTTCGTTTAGTTCAAACTACAGTGGTGGCTATCCTCATACCAATTGTGGTTTGTACATCGAATTGCGGGACAGCGGCTACAAACTGTGGACTTTCGAAAACATTTTTGACACCACAAAATTAACGCAACTTACAGAGTATTTGCAGCATCAAGTTTCGCTTAACCCGTCGTTTTGGGGTGTTACCTGCTCGCAAGATTTGGAGAAATACAACTTGGAATATTTTGCTAAAAAATTTGAAATAAACGACAAATTCGAAATTCAACACCCCGATGATTATAAGCATTTGGGTGGCTTAAGATTAACTTATGACGACCTAAAAGAATACATGACACCAGAGGCCAAAGCCTTGTTTGAATCAACAATGAAGTAAAAACGAAAACTCATTTGGCGGTTGCGTTGCCTCAACTTTTTCTTTTTTGAAGATTTGAAAGCGTACTTTCGGTTGCAAATGAAAGCACGACGATTTGTATTATTCATTGTGTTGGGTGCAAATGGATTTTTAACAAATGCCCAACATTATTCCTTTGACTTTGACCAACCTGCTTTGGCTCCCGACACGTTTTATTTTCCGTTTTACAATGGCCTCCAGCTTATTGTTATAGACCATGCCAGCCGATACGAAATGTGGATGATGGGTCACTCGCACATGGGACAAATACCCTCCTTTAGAGGAAAAAGCATGAACGAATATTGTGTAAGAGATAGCTCAGGGCAAATCATCAAAACCTATAACTCAAATGTAAAACCCAACGAAGCCACACTTCTTTTAAGAGAGGTCTCCTATACTGATACTGGAATTGCATTTGAATCCTATCGCGAATCCATTGCTCAAAACTATAACTTTGGATTGGTAACGGATAGTTTTAGTGCACTTCCTTCAAACTTCTATTCTGATGATTCAACCATTCGGTTTGGGTTAATTGATACTTTTGGGCAACTTACTGTTCCCATTATTTACAATCAATTGATACACTTAGATAACGGTTTATATTTGGCTTACAACCACAATAAACTTGGAATTATTTCGAATACCAACGACACGTTTGTGTCTATAGAACATGAGCGATATCAGCAATCGGGACGAAAAGATAATTTGATTTATTTTATTGATGGAGGGCGATATACGTTGGAGGTAAACATCCTGACAAAACAGACGGTTGATTTAAGCCATTTGGAGGTGGGAATGTTTGACCCCGACAATGGCATTGTGCTATATAACGTTGATGGAAAGCAAGGGTTGATGGATGTTTTTTCGGGCAAGGTTCTTATTCCGTGCAAGTACAGCAGGGTGGTGACATGGCATTATTATTCTGATTTTAGATATTTGGAATACGGAATAGCCGTAGTTACTTTAAACGGTAAATACGGCTTGGTTCAAGTGGGCGGAAAAACCATTTTGCCCTGCGAGTATGACGACATTGAACGTGGCAATCGGTCGCCGGACGATATGATTAGAGCGTATAAAAATGGAAAAAAAGTAGAGATTCCGTTTGAACTGGTGCCGATGAAACGTTAGGGGTTAGAGTCAGTAATTTTATTAATCCGTAAACTGTTTTTTTTATGTCGAACACCTATTGCAAATATTGAAATTAAAATCAGCAGAAGAAACCAACCATTTTCAAATAAATCATTCAAACCATTTTTTTTTGGTTTGGAGGAAATATTATTTTTATCAATCTCTGTTTTAATATTAATATCCTCAACCAAGTGGCTTATTGAATCATTGTAGTGTATGCATCCTCCACAAGTAAATGCTGTTCCTTGCTTATTTTTTATAAGTTCAACAATATTTTGAACTTTTTGGTCAAAAATCATTCCTTGCGATTCTAAGGTAAGTATTCCTTCAAGTGCATAAAGTTGAATTTCTGCGGTGGCAGATTTAAGCCATTTTATCAATGTGGCGGTATCTTTAGATGTTACCAATTTTTCCATTTTTAGCCTGTGGTCGGGGTCAATTCCATTAATACCACATTTTTTTCCGAATCGGATGTTGGTAACAAATAACTCATCAAAATTTAATGGCGAATGATAAATGCTGTCGAACTTGGTTTTAAAAACGGCCAACATCTCGGTTGATTCTTTTTTTAAAGACCTTTCACCTTTAAGCACGTTGTAAAAAATAATATTTCCTTCTGAGGTTTTAATTAATTTTACGCTAAACTCATATACGGATTCGATATGCGGTTCTTTAGCATCTTTAACATATTTTTTGAACTCAATAAGTTGTTCAGAATATCTTGGTATTATTTCTCTTTCTAAAACGGTATACCATTCATATTCAATTTTATCGGTTGATTTTGCTTTGAAATCAATCAGTTTGTCAACCAATTTTTGATAGTTAAGGCCGCTGCAAACACGTACAAGTTCCTTTCCTTCTTGGGCATAAATTTTGCCAAAAATGAGGAACAAAAGTAAAAATGCTGAAATGCCCTTCTTATTCAGTTGTTTATAGATAATCATTTGATACAAATATATTGATTTGCTGTTGGTGGTTTATTTTAAAAGTGGCACTCTGTTTTCTTTGCTCAAGTATTTTTCGATGGGGTCGGTGTAAAAACAATCTGCGTCGCCATCACATTTTAGGGCATACCCATCGGTAGCCACAATATAAAAACTGTGCTGTGTGTGCGTTGGTGCAGGGTAATCGCTAAAATACAATTCCACCAAAAAAATCTTTTTTCCGGTGGTGTCAATGTCTTCAAACTCAAAACTAAATTCGGCTTCGGAGGCCATAGCAATCGGACTTTCGGCAAATACATTGGTGTCTCGCCATTCGTCGGGCACATTAAAAAAGGTTACACCCTCAAAAATCAGGTCGTAGTTACGGTAATAAATTCGGTCGAACGAGCAACTGATAACCAGCTTACCGCCCACAAATTCCCGAATCCAATAGCCATCCCACATACTTTCGTATTGTGGCCTTCCCTCACCAAACAACGGCAATTTTTGCATAAAACGAAGATAGGGGATTTTTGGGTTTGGTGGTGTAAGCATATGCAAAGTTGGATAAACAAACGCCATTGTGCCAAGAGCTCGCTTTATTTATGGGAGAGCCGCCTACTGGATTGTATGCAATACCTTTGTTTTCGTAGCAAACAGCTTCCGTGTATAGAGTCTGTACTTGTTTAGTTTAAATTTATCCATAAATGAATCAACTTCAAATTACTTTTCCTTCTATGTGCAATAGATTCCAATAAACAAAAATCAGTCTGTGACTCTAATTCAGATAAAGTTTCATCTGTTGTCCAAGTCTTGCTAACTGAAGCTATATCTGTAATCCATTTGTTGATTTTAGATAGCCAATAGTTTGGGTCGTCTTTTTCGATAAAGCCAAGTAAACCACAATCATTTAATCCCTTGCCGTGTTTCTCTGTTTTATACCTTTCAATGCCTCCATTGTTAGATGTTCCATAAACATATTCTTTTTCTCTTGCTGTTTCAGGAGCTGGGAGCCTTTTGCTTTCTACAGAAAAAATAGATTGAGTAGAAACACCTTGTTCATTTGGATAGAAATAAAAATCAGAAAAACCTTTACTAAGGTTGTATATATCTCGATATTGGCTGTTAATGTTAAAAGGATAGTTTTGATTACTAATTAAAATTTGTGCTTGCTCAATATAAATTTGAGTCAATTCGTCTTCATTTAGGTTTTTCTTTTTGTGATGACCTGATGCAATGTAGGCTTTTAAATGAGGAACATTCTCTTTCATTGATTTAATAATCAAAGAAATTACATTAGTTTTCGGAACACTAATTTCTGGTTGTTCTATATTTGAAAAACTTTCTTCTGCTATCATCCTTCAATTTGATTAGAAAGGTCAGAGAAACATTTATCGGCATCACGATAGGCTATTAAAGAAAGCCAATATCTATATTGATTTGGTTTGATAAAGACAATAGTGTCTTTTTGAGGATACAATTTGATTATTCGCTTAACCGAAAGGTGGGCTGAAATTTCATTATTGGTTAGTCCGTCAATATTTAGTTTTGTAAAGTCTTTATGAAACAAAGGTTCTTTATCTTTATTGTCATATCTGAAAACCGTAGCAATTAATGATGTTCCATCAAGTTGAACAACATCTGATAATCTGAATCTTTTCCCTTTGTTTTCAAAAACAGAATTTAATGCTCTTGAAAATTCGGTTCCATAATTTAATAAGACAGGTTCAAGTTTGTTGGGTCTTATCTGTTGTAATGCTTTCGATTTTTCCCCGTGTCTTAGAGAATCTTGCATAAAGGAATTCACGTCATCAATGATTTTTAAATCATAAACTGATAGGGAAATTTCATCAAAAGGTAAATTCATTAAGTCCTTTTTTAAAATTGCTGTATTGAGATTAACCAATACTTGCCCGCTACAAGAGAAGATGAAAAACCTGAACAAATCATTATACTTTTCAAAATGCTTCTTAATCTTTTTGAGGGTATCTATGTTACTAGATATTCCAATAATTTTGTGCTGATAAGAAAAGTCAATATTATTTAGATGTAATGGAATCTTACTATTACCAATGTTTTCTTTAATAATAATATTTGGCGACCTAAAAATTAATTCGTTTGGAATTTTCTCAAATTTTTGATTTTTTGGAATTTCTTTCAGACTTTCAATAGCAATTCGATTTTCGTTTACCGCTTCTGTAGAAAGTGTTTTTAATGTATAAATGAATGGTGGTTTCAAAATACCTTTAGACCCAACCTTAAATCCTTCACCAACAATACATTCATTATCTATCAAATATTGATTAAACGAAATGCTATTTGATGTTTTATCAATGAGATTTCTGATTCTGCCACCACCTAGAAGATTATTTTTCCATATAAATTCATTTTTGATAGCAGTTTGTCGATTAACAAAGTGCAAATCATACTCGTCTATTTCAAATACGATACGGTCTTTAGTAGCTTTAGTTCTTCTAAATGTAAGGTGAAGTATATTCTTAGATACATCAGGTTTATTGTTTCTCACAAAAATTGCTGCCGTTGCCACGTCTGCCCCATTATCCCACAATGATTTATTTCTTGCTAAAGCCGTGAAATCAAGTAGCTGAACGACATTATAGTTTGAGAATAATGCGTTTTTATAACCAGTCGAAGTTGTATTGTAAAGTAGTCCTGACGATTTAATTATTAAACAGACCAAACCATTTTCTTTTAAAAAAGGAAATGATTCAGAAAGAAATTTTAATGCAATTTGTCCTTGTGGTATTTTGACTTTTTTTGATTCGATTTCCCAATATTTTGAATAGTCATTTATTCCACCAACTTTAAATGGGGGATTTCCAATAACTAAGTCAAATTTGAGATTCCCCATTACATTTAAAGAAAAGAAATCAGATGAAACTATATTCTCTTTTGTTAAGTCATCAAATCTTAATTTATTTATTACTTCAATTGGCTTTAACTCGTTGCATAATGCTAAACTCAAACTAAACGAGGATAACATTACGGCTTGTTCTTCCTTATCTACTCCGTAAATATTCCGCAATATTTTTTTGAGGTCATCAATATTTGGTTTATCTAATTTATGTTGCAATCTCCAAATTTGAACCAAACGCTTAAATGCAGTTACTAAAAAAATACCCGAACCACAAGCAGGGTCAAGTATTCTAAAATTAGCTAAGTCAATTCCCTTGTATTTTTTTACAGGCAAGCATTCATCCACCAAGAGTTTTGCCAAATGAGAAGGCGTATAAAATAATCCTTTGTCTTTTTTATTCTCACCTAAAAACTCTTCATAAAGTCGGCTAATTAATTCAACAGGTATATACTTAAATTCAAAATACCTCCAATCGGGAAAGCCTATTTCAAGTTGTAATGCTTCAATACTGATTTTGTCTGTTGCAAGTAATTTGGCAACAATACTAAGGTCTAATGATTCTAATTGTTCTAGTTCTCTTGTTTCCCATTTAAAAACATTTCCATTGAAGTTTTTATTAAGGTCATTAAGCAAATTACTAAACTTACCTTTTTTTAATACATCGCTAAAGGAAATTGAATTGTTATATTTATTAAAATACTTCTCAGTAAGTAGTTTTTTGCCTTCATCATCAGATGTCTCCTCTAAATATTTGATGAGAATTGACTGAATAATAATTTTATTAATAAGTTCTCTCGGGGCTTTTTTTAGCTCCTTAGAAAGTTTCTCAGTAACTTTCTCAGTAACTTTTCGGATATTCTGAATAAGAGTATCGTAGGCAGAATTTTTAAAATCAAATTTTCCTTTTATTTCTTCTTGCTCCCAAAAAATTCCGGTTTTTATTTTTACAGCAAATTGCTCGTTATATAGCCTATGAGCTTCATCAACTAACTTTAATTTGTCTGCTAAATATTCTGGTTTTAAGTCTTTAGTGAGATGCTTTGTACAATCAATTATTTTTATTTCTGTATTGAAAAAGAAACAAGCCATGGGTACTTCACCACCACTCCAAATTTTCCTTTGGATGTCAGCAATTTCATCTTCAATTTGTTCAGAAAAAGTTCTGTTAGTAAAGTCAAACAGGTAAACCTGAGGCTTGTAACTTCCATTCAACTGTTTTCTTACAAAAATTGCGGTAATTTCTTTATGAATGAACTTGGCTGTTTCAATGTGAAAAGCAATTTCAAGTTCGGGTAGATTTTTTGTATTATCTGTAAAATAAAGAGCATTATCTCCCTGAAATCCAAGCTTCTCTAAGCCTGATTTGAAAGATTCTGATTTCTCTTTAATTTTATCCATTATCGATTTAAACCAATTGCAAAGTTACAAAATCGAACCTCCTAAAATGCATAAGTTTGGCACTATTTAAAAGTGTTTATTTGAAAACAATTGGTTTAACGATGCTAAAAACAAAATGGTTATCTGTCTTTCCTAATGGCATACAACATAAGCATATGTGAACATTTATGTCGCATATACCTCCAAATCTAAAGTATTGTATCAAAATTTCAAACAACATTTTATGGGAGAGGCGAACGGTTAATACTTTGAATAAACCAGAAGCCTCAATTGCGGCCTTCTCTCTCCAAACAACGGCAATTTTTGCATAAAACGAAGACAGGGGATTTTGGGTTTTAAATGGTGGTGGTTGATGTAAGTATGTACAAAGTTGGTAGCCAATGGGCTTTGTGCCATGTATTCGCGGGGAGAGCCGCCTACTGGATTGTGAGTTGCTTATTTTGACTTTTGCTAACCATTTTGAAAGCCCCATAAATTTATACCGTGAGCCAATGTGGCTGGAACAATAGACTTTGTTCTCTGTGTCAAATAGCCCCAAATAAAGCCAATTGGTATTATTTGAATGCAATAGATGAATATTTCGGATATGGACATACTTTCTTTAAAATAATTGACAGGGAAATGCATAAATGCCCATATTGTTGTGGCAAACAATATATTAAATCCAAATTGTTTAAACACTTTTTCAAACCGAGACTGTATAGCGAAACGATTAAATTCTTCAACCAACCCCGCCCCAATAATTCCTTTTAGAATAATTCCTGGCACACCACCAAGTTCTTTATAGCCTTCTACCCAAATAATTCCACTTTTATTAAATATAAAAGCAAACAGCCCAGTTATTCCCCAAATAATAAGTCCGAGTATTAAATAAGATAAAGGTTTAATATTCAATCCTAATTGCAAAAGTTTGTATTTCTTGAGCATCAAGTAAACAACAATTCCGAGTGGAAAGGTAAAAAGCAAAATCCCTATTAAAAGAGGCAATTGGACTAAAAATCCAATTTGTTCTGTGTTGGTTTTCAGATAAAAATTTATTGTTATGAAAATCGCACCTAAAAATGAAAAAAGGATAATCATTAAAAATTCTCTTTTAGGCTGTTTTATTTCAATATCAATTTTGGGGGGGTATTTATCGGTGAAAAAATGAATAATAAAAAGTGCAACATAGAAAAATATAAAATACCCAATTCCGTGAATTGTTTTGCCTTCTGATATAAAATTCCAAAGCACAAATAGATTAATAAGCGTCATTGCTATTAGAATATTTATATGCTCTTTTATGTTGTTCATTGATAAAGGGTTTAGTTTTATAATTTTTTAAAAAAATGAGTTTAACTGATACTGCCCATAAATAAAAACAGCAACGACAAAAACGCAAATACTCCAATTATCGTTGTAACGATACCCACTTTTTTAGAGCGTACCCAACCCGACATTGCCAATAAAATATTGAAAAGGATAAGACCAATAATGAAAATCATAAATAAATACTTATGCTTGCGTAATGCAAAGGGATTAATTGCTTCGATAGATGAGCTGCCAAAAACTGCCCAACCTAATGTACACAAAAAAAACATGGTGGCTGTTAGTGCTGAAATGGCGACCATTACAGAGGTTAAATTCTTGTTGTCATTTTTGGATAATATGGCACCAAGGAATGTGAATGCAAATCCGCCTAATAAAGCGGATACCAAAGTGAGTCGTTCAAACATGATTTTTATAAATTTCTTTATACCCTTTCATTTTGTTTAACGCTGTTTTTTACAATATTGGCCAAAAGTAAACTGTATGACTTGTGACAGATTGCGTTGTAATTTCCTGTCAAACTGCTACAATTTTAAAGTGAGCTACAAACGTTGAAATTTACCACATCGCCTGCCATTACTTATACAGCATGTTTGCCATTTGTGGCAAACACACTTCAAATGTAGCTGAACGGAAAGTGATAACCAATAGTTAAATGATAATGGATTAGCTGATGAGGTGAAAGTCCTCTAAACACATAGATTGGTATCTGGAAGTATTGGTAAGCCCAAAGCCCGATATTGGGTACAACCATCACTGTATCAAGGTTAAAGCAAAGGGGGTATCTATCAATAACCGACTATTTTCACAAACAAAGCTCAAGTTAGCAGGTGTCCGCTTATGGTGGAAACCTCAGTATTCG
The DNA here is from genome assembly GCA_020635395.1 of Flavobacteriales bacterium. Classification (NCBI taxonomy): domain Bacteria; kingdom Pseudomonadati; phylum Bacteroidota; class Flavobacteriia; order Flavobacteriales; species Flavobacteriales bacterium. Next base: position 155,649 of record JACJZV010000005.1, on the reverse strand, counting down.
AGACCCGAATCTCGATAGCTATCGGGAGTGGTGTGAAAGGTGCACTCTCCTCATTTATGGGGAGATCCGCCTACTCGATTGGTGGCTGGTGTTCTATTCATTCGTCACAAGTTTTGTCTTAACAATAAACCACGGAACTGGTTCGCAGCCGTTTTCTTCATCATTTAAATAGTCAAGAACTTGTTTTGAGTTTTTGTTACTGTCAAACAAACCATATTCGTTTAAAGTCAAGCCGAATTTGTCAGACAGCTCCTTTCCTATGTCGTGGCAATGAAAAGTATGAAAACTCCCGCCATTTTCAATTCCTATATAATCATAGCCCAAAAGCTGTTCGTTTTTTTGCTCTTCTGTTTCTCTTAAAAGTGCCAAACGAAGTCCAATTTCTCCTAGTTTTTCCGATTGCGGTTTAAACTCTTGAAGAATTTCTTCTCTTTCTTTTGGGTCAAAGTATAACGCAAATATTCTTATGTCATTTAAATGTGCAAAAAAACTGTTTTTGTAGTCAAGTGCTGTTTCAAGATCAAAGAATACGTTTAGAAATCCGATTTGGTTATCATTGAATTTTTTGTCCACCCAATTCCTGATTTCGGCTATTTGAGTATCAGAAAGTTGGTAACTACTTTTTATATCTTCCAATTGTTTGTTATTGTCAGTTGTCCAACTGTATGACCAAGTGTCAAGTATATGGTCATTAATGCACTCACTACAAGTAAAAATTAAACTGCCTGTCCCTTGTCCATAGTTTTTCGGTCTGAGCTTTGTCAAGTAGTAACCACCTAAACAGTATTTTGTCTCTGTGTCGTTCATTTGTTTAGGGTGTCTGTTATACTTGCCACCAACGGTTTCGGGCTTGGCGATGGTGGCGATTTTCACCACAAATGTTAATGCGGAGAACCAAACTTTGATTAACCACAAATGTGTCTGCGGAGTACTGAACCGCCACTTTTGCCAAACCCGTGTGCCTGTTGCACAACCAAACCATTCAAAGGTAAAAAAAATAGTTATAGACAAAATCGCGGAAAAATGTTCACAACACACTGTTAATCAATAAGATAAACAAATATTGACTATCTTTACACCATGCAAGGACGACAAGAGATAGAGCCAAAAATGTTCTATCAAGTAAGTTTAGAAGACTTGGTTCCCAAAGATAATTTCTATCGAAAACTTGGGGAGGCGTTAAATCTTCACTTTTTGTATAAAGCCACGGCAGGATACTATGGCACAGAAGGTCAGGAGTCGATAGACCCCGTGGTGTTCTTTAAACTACTGTTGGTGGGCTATTTAAACAACATCAACTCCGACAGAAAACTGATTGAATATTGTTCAAATTGTTTGGATGTTCGGTTGTTTTTAAAGTATGATATAGACCAATCATTGCCTTGGCACAGCACCATAAGCCGCACCCGACAGTTGTATGGCGAAGAAGTATTTTTGAGTTTGTTTCAAGAGGTATTGAGGCTTTGCATACAAAAAGGAATGGTAAAAGGCAAACGCCAAGCGGTGGATAGTGCCTTTATAAAAGCCAATGCCAGCATGGATAGTTTGATAGAAAAACAGGTAGTGGCAGATGCACCAGCATACTTAGATGAGTTGAACAAAAACTCGGACTATCAGGTAACGAGCAGCCGAAAAAAGTTGGTAGAGCGACATCACAACTGGAAAAAAGAAGCCTACAAAGGAATGCCAGGCAACAATAAAACTGTAAAAACAGACGAAAACGGCAACGACATTCGGCCTAAATATTTGAGCAATCACACACACTACAGTCCCACCGACCCCGAAGCCAAAATATCGGTAAAACCGGGCAAAGCCCGCCAATTGAATTACAGTGGCCAATTGGCAGTTGATGATGCCCACCACGTAATAACCGGAGCATGTGCCAGCACAGCAGGCAGCAAAGACAGCGAAAACCTACCCGAAATAGTAAGCCAAACCATCAAAAATCTGAAAGAAAACGACCTTACCATAGATCAATTAACGGCCGATGCGGGCTACAGCAGCGGCACAGCATTACGGTATTGCGAAGAACAAAATATAGATGCTTATATACCCAACTTTGGGTTGTATAAACCCAATAGAGAAGGTTTTAAATTTAATAAAGACCAAAATCAATACGAGTGTCAAAAGCAGGGAGGAAACCAAGCAATACTAACCTTTAAGGGTATAAAAACCGACAGTAAAGGCTACCAAAAAAAGCAATACCGCAGTTCAGAATCAAGTTGCAAGAACTGCCCCTTGCGAGAACAATGTTGTGGCAAAAGCACCAAGTTTAAAAAGATAGAAGAAAGCATAGACAAACCCTACTACGACCGTATGCACCAAAAATTAGCCCAAAATCCAGAGTATGCAAAGAAGATAAGCAAAATACGCAGCAGCACGGTAGAGCCAGTGTTGGGCACGCTTATCAACTTCTTGAACATGAAAAAAATAAACAGCCGAGGGATGAAACAAGCCAACAAGCATGTGCTGATGGCTGCCCTAACCTACAACCTCAAAAAATACCTCAACTTTAGCCGTAAAAAAGTACAAGGCAATGTGCAAGCAATGGAGCAAACGTCAAATCTTCTTAAAATCAAGTTATTAGAAGCATTTTCATGCATTTTGGGCGGTTCATTTTTTTGTATAACGAAACCCTGCCGTTTAAATTAGAGTGCCTTAAATGGCACTATTTCCTTTTGTTTTTTTCTTGATTTTTAAGCATTTTTTCTTTTTTCAAGAGTTGTGCAACAGCTACCCTTGTTGGCAGCAGTTTATTTTATTTTTCGTCATTTTTCTTCTTTGATTTTTTCTTTTTGGATTCTCTGTAAGTGATTTTATGTCTGTCCAAATATGCAATAAATTCTCCTGATTCTATAACGTCAAAAACTTTGGCTTTTGCTATTTCTAAACTGTCATACTTTTTGTTACTTACTTGGTTATGTATTTTTATATTGAAAAAATTGCCTCTGTTTATTAGCTCTATTTCAAAGTTACTTTGCTTTATTTTATGATTTCCATTTTCGTCAAATTTCCATCTTTTTGATTTTCCAAATCTAACTTTTCGTGACTTATAACTTGTTTGCGATTCTAAAAGATTAGAAGCTAAATTTGAGTCAGTTAGTTTGTCGCAACAAAATGTACCAACTTCCATTGTCCCCCAATTTTCGTGTTGAACTAAAAAGCTATGCCTGATTGTCGCACCACAATTTTCGCAAGTTCCATTTAGGTCGCCTAAATCTTCTTGTCCAATATAGTCCCAACCAATTTGAGGTTTTGTAATTCCGTGTCTTGAAGAGTGGCAACCTTTACATAAAGTTTCACAGTCATGCAATGGATATTCCCAAGGTAATTTTCCTTTCACATATTTTTTGTGGTGAACTTGTAAAACAACTTCTTTTGAAGTCCGTCCACAGTCCTTACACTTATAACCGTCTAATTCGATTACTTCATCTCTAAATTTTTTCCATTCTGTTTTATGATAAAGTCCCATTGTTTAAATCTGTAATTGTCCGTTTGAGTAGGGTCTTACTAAATTGCTGCCAACATAAATATATGCGAACATTTATGTCGCATATCCCTCCAAATCTAAAATATTGTATCATAATTTCAAACAACATTTTAGGTGTAACCGGCTGTGGCATGGAGCAGGCAAACAAGAATAGACTTTAACTCTTTGCAACAGCAAGTTTTGCACAAAGCTAAGGTAAGGGATATTGGTATAAGGATGTTGTTACAAATGTTTGCACATGCAAAGTAAGACAGCCCGATAGCCTCAGGTAGGAGTGGGCGTGTGCCTGCCTTATTCGTGGTTGAGATACATTCTTGGTGGACGGGTGCTATTTATTCGCAATTTAAATCAGTATCAATTTCTTCTGGATTTAGCTCTTTGCACTTGACGTAATCTAAACAAGCCTTGTCAAATTGTTTCATGCCCTTATAGAGTTCCTTCCTAAATTTCAATGCATCATAATAGTTACTTGATAGCTCAATGGCTTTGTTTATCGACATAAGCGATTTTTCTAATTGACTGGTTTGAAAATAACATTCAGATAAATTTAAATACGCCAATTTATAATCAGGTTGTAATTCAATTGCTTTAATAAAATCCAATATTGCTTCGTCATATCGACCCATTATTTTTTTAAGATTACCCCTATTATTGAAAGCCATGGGATTGCCTGAATAAAATGTTATTGCCAAGTCGTAATTTTCTAACGCTTTTTCGTACTTCTTCATTTCTTTATAGGTATCGCCAAGTTGAAAATAGGGAATTTCCCAATTTGGTTTTAAAGAAATTGCTTTGTTAAAAGATTCGATGGCTAATTCAAATTTCCCCAGCTCTTTCAGAATTGTTCCTTTGTCAGAATAAGCCCATTCAAAGTCAGGTTTTAATTCAATAGTTCTCTGAAAATCTGCCAAGGCTCCGTTCAAATCTTCCAAACGATGTTTAATTGCACCTCTTCTATACAATATGGCTGGCTCATTTGGTTGTAAACTGTCGGCGATATTCAAATCTTCCAGGGCCTTTTTAAAGTTATGTAATTTTGAATAATCTTTGGCTCGTGTGAAATAATTATTCGGATTATCAGGCATCAGTTCTATGGTCTTTGTATCCAACTCAATCATTTTTCTTATAAAGGCATAATTTGACGTATCCAAATCATAATTATCTGAAGATGATTGTCCAAACGCATTATCGCAGATGAAGCAAGATATAAATAGTAATATGCCGGTTCTCATTTTTAATAGTTTTATGTCAACGGTCGGGTTATCGAAATACAAAACAATTGGTTTTCGATAATTTTTGTAATGCCCATTTTTTAAGGTTTTCCTCAGTCTGCCTCCCGCAAACCCCGTGTTTATTGCACAACTCAAAATTAACCCCATTTTTTTAATATTTCAAAATACTCTTGATTTTAGAGTTTTTATTATCAGCGAGTTAATTGGATTTGTTTTGGAGGTAAAATCCAAAATAGCTCTTGTGAGTGGTTGTGCAACAGCTACGGCCGTTTGCTGTTGGCAAATTTTTTCCAACGTTCCGCCAAATTATCTATGTCATCTTTTCTTGCAAGTTTGTTCAACCAACTTTTAGGAATTGTTTCAAAACCATACAGCAGTCCCGCAAGCCCGCCGGTAACAGCACCTGTAGTATCTGAGTCTTCACCCAAATTAACCGCTTTCAAAACGGCACTTTGATAATCTTTAGTGGTCATTATACACCAAATGCTTGCTTCAAGTGTATGTAAAACATAACCGCTACTTCTAATTTCACTTTCGTTTAATTTACTAATGTCGGCAAACAACAGTCGCTCAAAGACTAAAACCTCTCTTTCAACAATTCCGATGGTATTAATGAAGTTTAAAACGTCAGTCTTAACAATGTTGTAAATGGTAGATTTCTCTTTTCCCAAAATGATTTGTCGTGCAAATTCTAAGTAGTAAAAACAAGCAATTATAGAACGAATATGTCCATGAGTAATTGATGAAACCCGCTTCGTTAAAAGATAACGTTCTTCAATCGGTAAATCTTTGATTATGTCCAACAAAGGAAGTATTCTCATCAAAGAGCCATTGCCATTTTCTGAAACATCAATACCACCGGCTAATTCTGGCTTACAGCCTTTTTCAAGTCTCAAAATTGCATTCCTGGTGGCTATACCAATGTCGAATACATTTCCGTGAGGAGTCCAATAATTTGAACGAAACCAAAGTATAAATTTTTCCGAAATATTTTCTAATGAAAAATCTTCTGTCAAGCTTTCGGCAAGACAAAATGTAAGAGAGCTGTCGTCTGAAAAGGTTCCTGCTGGTAGGTTATAAGTTCCAAAACCAATCATATCAATAACCGGATTTTGTGCAATTGTTTCTCTGCTTTTAAATTCAACCGGAACTCCTAATGCATCTCCTATTGCTACTCCAAATAAAATGTCTTTATACATATCTTACTTTTTTCAAATTGACTGCTTTGGATTGCTTGCAGCAAACGGTTTGCAGCTTTGCGTTCTGGGTATCCCGATAGCTATCGGGAGTGGTGCGAGAGGTGTACTCTACCCATTTATGGGAAGAGCGGCCTACTCGATTGGCGGTTCGTTGTTTATTTTAGGTTTTATTTTAATTTGTTGATAGACTTACTTTCAAGCAAAGATTTCATTTGGCTAATTGCTACTTTATTGAGTTGAATTAACCTTTTTCCCTGTTCCAAACCCTGTCCAATAAGTAGGGCATTTATGCTTTCCATATTGCTCAATACTACTAATTGTTCCAAAGTCGCATAATCTCTGATATTTCCTTTCTTATCAGGACTATATTCTCTCCACTCTTTTGCAGTTATTCCGAAGAGAGCAACATTCAATATATCGGCTTCATTCGCGTAAACATAACTTGTCTGTTGTTTCGTGATTTCTTTTGGAATTAGCTTTTCTTTTATGGCATCTGTATGAATTTGATAATTTACTTTGGCTAAGGTTCGCTGTAAGTTCCATTCCAGTTTTAGTCGATTATTTTCATCGGTTTTTAAGCGTTGAAACTCTTTTACTAAATATATTTTGAACTGTGGGCTAATCCACATTCCAAACTCAAATGCGATATCCGGATGTGCATAAGTTCCCCCATATCTTCCAGCTTTTGCCTTTAGTCCGATTGCATTGGTTTTTTCTGTCCAATCTTTTACACTTAGTTTGTAGCTATTCAAACCTGCTTGACTTTTAATTGTGGCAAATTCGCCATAATTAAAATCCGGATTGTAAACGGATTCCCAAATCCCAAGGTACTCCACTGTGTTTCTATTGCGAAGCCAGTCGGAAATGAAGAAATCTCCGTCTTTTGCTTTCAGCATATCCGTTAACGAAATGTATTCTTGTTCTTTCTCAAGGATTACCGTGATTTCTTTCCCTTCAACTTCTATTTTCTTGTTTTTTACCATATACAAGAACAAATTTACAAAATTGTGCTTGACTTAATTGTTGAATCTAAAACACCATGGCGTTGGCAACTGGCTGTTCCAATTCAAAGAGAAATCCATTATATTCCCCAATTTTAATTTCAGTACTTGTTTTTAATTCCATACCTATTGCTTTTAGCTTTTTGACGTTAAGCCCTTTTGTAACTTTAGAAAATGGGCCGGGAAATTCCGTCAGCATAATAATAGAATTTTTGTCGGAAGGATTTTGAAACCCTTTAAAATTACCGGAAACCTCAAAGGAGTCGGGAGGAATCATAAACACGTTTGTTCCTGGTATCTGCAAATGATTTTCGGTTTTTTGGTTGGCCAAGTCTTGGCCAAAACCCACTGAAGAAATAAAAAGTAGGAGGGTGGTAAATTTTATTTTTATTGACATGTTTTTATTTTCTTAACTCTTCGAATGCAGATTGCTCCATCAAAAAACCGTCAGAGCAATGAAATTCGGTTTCTGTTTGGTAGTAGTTTTGGCAATAGGCGGTTGGCTTAAACTTAGTATCTTTTGAAATGAAAAACACAGAGTTGGCAAGTGGTATAGACTCTGGATCCCAAAATCTATAAAAGCCATTTTCTTTTTTGGCAAAAAGCAGCCTGTTTCGGCCATAGGTGTTATATGAAATCATAAAAACTGTTTCACCAATTTCAGGGAAAGTGCCTTCTAAAGAGTTATAGCTTGAATCTCGCTCTTTCATCAACTTACTAAATGATTCTCCATATTGTTTCCATTTGCACTCCAATGCTAGCGTGTCATGGTTTTTTATGTCAACGTATTGCATTATGGAATCACCTGTATAGCCGATGACTTTTATTTCCGTAATGGTTTCAATATGGGCAAATGTTGAATCAACCGAAATGGGAATTGTTTTGGCAACAATTTGGTGTTGAGCCAATATTGTTAATGCAAAAAGAGCTAAGATTTTTCTGATTTGTTTCATTTCTACTCTTATTTTAGGTGCTGTTTGTAGTTCTTTTTCTTGCGAATATATCATTTTTCTGCCCAAAATCGAGATTTAGCGGCAAGCCTCTGCATGACGACAAAGAAAATCCGCCATGCAGAGCGGATGTGAAGCATCTCGAAGAAATCAAAATGTATTCTATAAAATTTCAAAGGGAAAACAAAACTCCTTCAATCTTTCTTATTGTTCCGAGTAAACTTTCATTTTGGTGTCCAATCCCTTTTCTGCTTGTCAGAGATTAACATATAATACAGTGGAGTTATTAAAGGCAAAAAAATGAAACTAATAAACCAAATCCATTTATTATGGTTTTCTTTAAACTCGCTGTTTAGTAGATTGAAAAATGCCACAAACCACAGTAAAATTATAGCATTAAATAGGAGTATCCCAACAACCAAACCAATAATTATTGGCATTCCAGATGAATAAAACGACAATTTAGATCCTTGACCACAACTTCCAAATTTTTCAATTATCATATTTTGAAAATCAAACCTTTCGTCGCTAAATAAATAGCTATCATGGTAATATTTTTTACCTGATGGGGTTCTCATTTCAAATCTACTGCCAATTAATTCATCATTATAATGCCGAAAATCTGTGACACCCTCCTGAATAGCGATTTTAGTAAATTCCTCAACGGTAATTTTTTTGTAGCTACGTCTATCAAGTTCGTCAATAAGTATCCCAACGATTATTGCGAGTAAACCGAGAATTGTAAGCCATTTTAGCTGGAACTTAAATGCTTTTTTGAATTTTTCCATAAAATTTATTTTAGGGTTCTTTAGGCAAAAATAAAGGAATAATTGTAATGTCAGATTCTCAACGTAAACTGATGATTCCCACCACAAAACCCAACCTAAATCCTCCCGCTCAATCCATATTCTGCCAGGAGTTCTTTCATTTTGGCCGTGAACGCTTTTTGATAATAGGCCGGCATATAGTCGGAATGGTAAAAATAGCGGTGGTATCGCTCCAACAGGTGTGGGTAGTGCTTGGCAATGGCATTTAACATGAGGGTTTTGCTATCGGCTTTTTGGTTGCCAAACAGGGTGATGGTGCTGGGCATTACATATTTTACACCCATTTTTTTGAATGTACTAAAAGCAAAATGCAGTTGCTCTGTGGTGTCAGAAATAAACGGCAGAAGCGGCATAAAACTTACCCCACAATGGAAGCCTTCGTCTATCATTTTTTGCATGGTTATTAGACGTTCGCTCGGTTTGGTAGCTCCTGGCTCAAATATGCGGCCAACCTCATCTTGCAACGTGCTAAACGAAAAGGAGGCAACCACACCGGGTTTGTGGCTGAGTTCGGGGGGTAAAATGGCTATCTGGTTGATGCGGTGCAGTAAATCAATATCGCGTTCTATCAGGCTCGATTTGGTTAAAACATGCAACGGAAAACGGTGTTTGGCAATCACTTCCAGAGCTTTTCGGGTTAGTTCATATTTCTTTTCAATTTGCAAATAAGGGTCGGTGGCCGATGACATCACAATGTATCCAAACTGTCCTTTTTTTGCCCGATTGGCCAATTGCTTATCCAACAATTCAATGGCATTTATTTTTACCGAAAGACTTGATTCTAAGTTGGTGCCATACTTGCTGCCCCGTATGTAGCAATACAAACAATTAAACGAACAGCTGCTGTATAAATTGAGGGTATAATCGTCCAAAAACCACGAATCGCGGCTTTTCTTTTTATTTAAAACGGATTTTACCTGAACTTCGTGAGGCATGGGTATTCAGTGATGGTTGCTACCTTTTTTGGGAAGGATAAAAACGCGATTAATTCCAAAGTAGCACGTTAAACGTTGCAGACACAGTAAAACCGCTGTATTCGTCAAATAACTTGTTTGTATAAAGTTTTGAACCCTGAATGCTCAGCAATGCTTTTTTGTTAGACAATAGCTGAACGCCCACCGTGGGTGAAAACTGGAAGGTTGAAAAATTTCGTTGATACAAGCCACCTACCTCAAGACCAAAAATTGGAATACAGTATTTTCTTTGAGCCCTGCCCTCAAAAGAAAGATTGATGCCAATATTTGAAAAGAAAATCTTTTTGGCCGTGGGTTCTGTGCTGTTTAAGATACACAGATTTCCATACGTTTTAACCCTTGATGGAGATGGTGTATAAATGTGGTTTTTATTTTTACCCTTAGCTCGGGCATAAATAACAAATTCGGTTACAAAGCCATTATACACCCCGAGATCTTTTTTATTTATAGGGTAGTATGACCGATAACCAATTCCGGGCATAAAATAATCATCCCATTCATCATAGCCACTATAATAAGAGGCCGAGCTATCCTGACAAAGTGATTTTTGAGAAATAACAGATAGAAGCAGGAAAAGTGTATAGATGTGTTTCATTGTGAGGCGAATATAATTAAAATACCGATGCCATTCATGTTCTCTCTTTAAGGTTCTGCTTTTTTTCTTCAATCTTGATGAACTTAATTTCTAAATGGTTTAAAAACCTATGGCAATACCTCCCGCACAATGGCACTAATCTCTTCTGAGCGGGTAAAACACATCACATGCGAACCTTTTTCGATGGTGTAGTCGGCGGTAACGTTTCGGTATGGAATGGTTTTGTCGTGGTTGCCGTGTATATGCACAATCAGCGTGGAGTCGTATTCGGTGCGTTCCCAATCAAGAATCATGTCAACCGCACGTTTCATAAAAATGGGGTCTTTGTCGTGCAACATGGCAATAAAGGTTTCTTTTTCTTTATTTCTGTCCGGTTCCACCAACGGTTGCAAAATGAGGGTACTGGTTTTAATAACCTCACCCGAAACCAACCGTTGTATCGGCACTTTTTTCTGAAATTTATACCGATATGGTAGCTCATCCACCGTTTTTGCTGAGGCAATCAAAATGACTTTTTCCGGATGCAAAAAGTCGGCCATTTCCACAGCCAACATACCCCCCAGCGATGCCCCGATGATAATGTAAGGTTGGGTGGTGTCAATCTGTTCGGCCAGTTTGTGGGCGTAATCGTTCATGCTACTGCCACTGTCGGGCAATACGTAGTCAACATAGTGAACTACATAACCCGTATCAAAAACCATTTTGGTAAAAATGCGGTAATCCGTTCCGGTGCCGGGTATGCAATAGATATGTTTTGTTTGAGCGAATGCAACTAAAGAGGTTAAAAACAGCGTAAGGGTCATCAACTTTTTCATAATGTTTTTATTTTTATTTGAAACGAAGGTAGGTTTTTTTTGGTATTGGTGTAGGTGTTAGGGCATTTAATCCCTCCATTTTTATAACCCCAAGTGTTCAATTTATTTCGGGCATTCCAATCACTAAATTCGATGAAACATCTTTCCCGACTTTATACGTTCGGCGTATTGGCCAATCGAGTTTTTAGAAAAATCTCCCGTTACAAGTTCTTTGTACTCTTTAACCAAATGATGAATAGGGCAGGGGCGTAGGTCGTTGCAATTTTTCAAACCCAAAAAACATTCACTAAAAACATCGGCTCCGTCTATAACTTTGAATATTTCTATAACCTTCCTTTCCAAGTTTTCTTTGGTTGTAAAAAAACCACCGTTCGGACCTTTTGTCGAACTAATTATTTCTGCTTTAGCAAGTTTTTGCAATACTTTGGCAAGATAATGCGTGGGCGTATCAATGGCTTTTGATATTTCTCTAATATCAATTTTTTGAGATTCTGAACTGTTTATGGCCAAATATACCACCGCATTTATTGCGTATTTTGATGACAATGTTAACACTTTAGTTGTTTTGAAATAATGTTTGACAAAAATACGCACTTGAGCGTTGTAAAAATTATTTAGAACGATACAAAAAAAAGGATACTCATGTCTTTTGTTGTGGAAATGTTGTTACATTTGCGGCACTAATTAAAAAATTTTTATGAGAAAATTCACCACATTATTAATTGCATTCTCTATCAGTTCTTTATTATTTGTAGGATGTTCTGGAAGTAAAGATAACGATGAAAAGACAACAGAAGAACAGACAACTTCAAAGCCGTCTGAGGAAGTTGCAGCAAATCCGATGGACAATAAAGGCATCGGCCCGGTAAGTTCTGTAACATTGGGAGAAATTAATAAAGAAATGGCCGCTCAAGGTGAAACCATTTTTACCGACAAATGCACAGCCTGTCATAAAGCTGATGCCAATTTCACAGGTCCGGCTCCAAAAGGAATCTTGGATCGTCGTTCGCCTGAATGGGTTATGAACATGATTTTGAATCCAGTGCAAATGGTTCAGGAAGACCCAATCGCAAAAAAGCTGATGATGGAGTTTAATGGGTCTCAAATGGCCAACCAAAATTTAACAGAAGAAGAGGCTCGAAAAGTATTGGAATATTTTAGAACCCTGTAAAACCTGTTATTTATTATACAATTATTAAGTAAGCATTATGAAACGAGTATTTAGTATTTTCACAATGTTGATTCTTTTATCTTCGATAATGAGTTGTCAAAAAGAATCAACCAACACCGAATCAACTGCAGCCAGTGAGTCAACAGAGAGAACAGGTCAGGCGTTTATTGCCGATGATGGCTCCAAACCCAATGCATTGCAAATAGCTATTGGTTCAAAAGATCATACCACTTTGGTAGCTGCCGTTCAAGCAGCCAAGCTTGAAAATGCCCTCGTAAATGTGGGACCACTAACGGTTTTTGCACCAACCAATGACGCTTTTAAAGCTCTTCCAGAAGGAACTGTTGAAACTTTATTAAAGCCGGAAAACATTGATAAACTTAAAGATATTTTGGAATACCACGTTACTCCGGGTAATTTGAGTGTAGAGATTTTAACCAAGCTTAAAAAACTTGGACAAGCTAATAACCAAGATGTATTGGTTGAGGTTGTTGACGGCAAACCAGTAATTGGCGGAGCAAACATAATTGCCTCTGTTCCAGCAGGAAATGGCATTGTGCATGTTGTTGACAAAGTATTGGTTCCAGCTGAAAAAAAGTGATAAATTAAGTGCAAATTATTTTAAGTAATATAAAATGAAATCGATAATTAAAATAGCAATAGTTGCAGTATTTGGTGCTACAATTTTGCAATCTTGTGGGAATAATTCAGGAAAAAATAAAGGTGCAATTTCGGGCAACGCCGCCGAAAAAGTGTATGTAAAACCTGGCGACCACGATGAGTTTTACGCTTTCGTGTCAGGAGGATTTAGCGGTCAGCTTGCGGTATATGGTTTGCCCTCTGGTAGATTGTTTAAAGTTATTCCAGTGTTTTCGATGGATGCTGAAAAAGCATGGGGATTTAACGAAGAATCAAAAGCGATGTTAAACACTTCTCATGGATTTGTGCCATGGGACGATTTGCATCACCCTGATATTTCTCAAACTAACGGAGAATTGGATGGAAGATGGGTTTTTGCCAATGGAAACAATACCCCTCGTATTGCACGTGTTGACCTAAGTACATTTGAAACCGCCGAAATTATCTAAATACCTAATAGTGCAGGTAACCATAGCTCGTCGTTTGTAACAGAAAACACCGAATATGTTGTGGCTGGTACCCGATTTTCGGTTCCTGTTCCACAAAAAGATTTGCCAATAAGCGAATATAAAGGTAACTTTAAAGGTGCTTTATCTTTTATTAGTGTTGATACATCTGGTCACATGGATCTTAAGTTTCAGGTTATTATGCCTGGTTTTAACTACGACTTAGCTCACCCTGGCAGAGGAAAATCACATGGTTGGTTCTTTTTCTCAACCTACAATTCTGAAGAAGCTAATTCATTATTGGAAGTAAACGCTTCGCAAAATGATAAAGACTTTATTGCAGCTGTAAACTGGAAAGTAATAGAAGAGTATGTTGCAAAAGGAGGAGGAACAAAAATGCCAGCCAATTATGCACACAATGTGTACGATGAGCATACCCAAATGGCTACATCAACCATGAAAAAAGAAGTTTTGATCGTGAATCCAATTGATATTCCAGGTGCAGTTTATTTGCTTCCAACACCTAAGTCTCCTCACGGTTGCGATGTTGACCCAAGTGGTGAATACATTATTGGAAGTGGAAAATTGGCAGCCGAGATTACGGCTCATTCATTTACCAAAATGATTGCCGCTATTGAAGCCAAAAAATTTGACGGAGATGCGTATGGTATTCCAATTTTGAAATACGAAGATGTTATTGGTGGTGTAGTAAAACAACCAGGCTTAGGCCCACTTCATACCGAATTTGATGGAAATGGATATGCTTATACCACTTTCTTCATTTCTTCGGAAGTTGTAAAATGGAAACTTGGCACATGGGAAGTAGTGGATCGTCAACCTACATTCTACTCTGTTGGTCACTTGATGATTCCTGGCGGAAATTCACGTAAACCATTTGGAAAATACGTGTTGGCAATGAACAAAATTACCAAAGACAGATATATTCCTACAGGTCCAGAGGTTACCCAATCGGCTCAATTGTATGATATTTCTGGTGAGAAAATGGAGTTGCTCCTCGATTTCCCGACTGTGGGTGAACCGCATTACGCAGCCGGTTGTCCCGCGGACTTGATTAAACCTCGTTCTAAAAAATATTACAATTTAGAAGACAACCACAATCCTTATGCAACCAAAAAAGAGCAGGATACCAAGGTGGTTAGAAATGGAAATCAGGTGCATGTATATATGACCACCGTACGTTCTCACTTCTCGCCCGATAACATTGAAGGTATAAAAGTGGGAGACAAAGTGTATTTCCATATTACCAACCTTGAGCAAGACTACGACGTACCGCATGGTGTGGCTATGATTGGTGCTAATACCTCTGAGTTGCTCATTATGCCGGGTCAAACCGAAACATTTATTTGGGAACCAAAACAAATAGGTGTTTGGCCTTTCTACTGTACCGATTTTTGTAGTGCTTTGCATCAAGAGATGCAAGGTTACGTTCGGGTATCTGCTGCCGGGTCAAATGTTCCGCTCAAATGGAGCCTTGGCGAATAAAGAAAAATTATTTTAACACTTTAATAGGTACTTTTATCATAGATGGTCATTCAATTTGGATGGCCATCTTATGATTAATAAAGGTCTATGCATATCATTTGAGAAAATTAAAAAAATGAAAAAGTCGAGATTATTAATGATTTTGGCGGCTCTGTTGCCGTTGCTATTGTTCGTGTTGCCTATGTGGCGTATCATGCTCGAAGCACCGCAATATCCTGAACCAATTGGTTTCAAAATTTATATTAACGATTTTAAAGATGTATCACCAAATGATATGAAAAACATTAACATACTCAATCACTATGTGGGTATGCAGTATATTCCAGATGCTATTCCCGAATTTAAAATTTTCCCTTGGGGTGTTTTGTTTACATCTGTTTTAGGACTGATTTTGGCACTTATCGGAAAACATAAATTTTATCTTTATTGGTTTATTTTGGTCATTGGATTGAGTGCAGCCGGTGTTGCCGATTTTTATATTTGGGAATACAATTATGGCCATAATTTGGATCCCAAAGCTATTATGAAATTTACCGATGAAAATGGAAATATGCTGGCCTATCAACCACCCGTTTTTGGCTCCAAAACAATTCTTAATTTTAAAGCACATTCATACCCGCAGTTGGGTACGTTTTTTTTAATTCTTGGAATTGCCCTGTCGTTTGTGGCCTACAAGGTGGGTAAAAAGGAGGTTCAAAAAAGTTCAAATTTGGGTACAACACTTTTAATGTTAGGTTTTTTAACATTATCGTTGAGTTCGTGCAGTACCAATCCCAAAGAAATAGACTACGGAAAAGCAGCGTGCTCGTATTGTAAAATGAATATTGTTGACAATCGACATGCAGCTGAAATTGTAACAAAAAAGGGTAAGGTATTTATGTATGATGCCATTGAGTGCATGGTACACGACAAAGACAATAATGTTGCTGACAATAACGCTCATACGCTTGTAATGGATTACAACAATCCAAATCATTTTGTAAATGCATTAGAAGCCAGTTATTTAATAAGTGAAAACTTGCCCAGTCCAATGAATGCCAATTTATCTGCATTTTCATCACAAGAACTTGCCCAAAAAGCTCAAAGTGAATTTGCGGGTACAATTTATAGTTGGAATGAACTTGCGGGGGCACTGAACCAGAATTCCCATTAAAAAATATAACTTGCGGTGATGAAAAAAATTGGAAGTATTGGTTTTTTATTAATTCTGTCAATACTATTTATCCAAAATGTTCAGGCAAATTTGCAAAAAATTGCTTCATGTAAAAATTGCAATATGGATTTGTTTGACAACCGATTTGATTCCAAATTTATCCTAAATCAAAAAGAAACGGTATTTTGTTCGATTGAATGTTTGGTTAAGTATGTTCAAAAAGAAAAGATTGAGCAGGCTCAGTTTTTCGTTTCCAATTATGAGCAACCAAATAAATTTTTGGATGCTCAAAAGGCTTCTTTTTTAATTTCTAAAAAAATAACAAGCCCGATGGGAGCACATTTGGCCGCATTTTCAAATGCTGAAACGGCAAAAAAAATGGCCGGAAAACGTACAGGAAATGTGTATTCTTGGTCTGAATTACACGATGTTTTATTGACTAAATAATGGTAAAAATGCGAAAAGGTTTCTTTTTTTTTACTTTGCTGCTCTGCATATTTCAGTTTCAAATTTATGCGGCCACAACCAAAGTTTGTTCAACATGCAATGTGAAAAATATTGGAAAAGCTATTGAACTTGCCGCTCCAGGAGACACTATACAAATTGAAAAAGGAATATACAAAGAATGGGATATTAAGTTAGATAAACCGCTGACCATTATTGGAAAAAACAATCCCGTAATTGACGTAAACAACAAAGGCTATGGTCTTATCTTTGGTGCTGACAGTATTACGGTTATAGGTTTGACTATCAGAAATATAGGTCAATCCTACACCAAAGATTATGCGGCAATTCATTTACACAAAAACAAAAATTTTATCATTAGTAACTGTGTGCTAGAAAACGTGTTTTTTGGAATATTGTGTGAAAAGTCGAACAACGGTCTTATCGAAAAAAACACGGTTTCGAGCAATGCAGTTAGAGAGGCGAGCTCGGGCAATGGCGTGCATTTGTGGCACAGCAACAATGTAACTATTCGCAATAATGAACTGCACCATTTACGCGATGGCATCTATTTTGAATTTGCCACTGATTGTTCAATTGAAAACAACTATAGTCACAACAATTTACGCTATGGATTGCATTTTATGTTTTCGCATGGAAATTTGTATAAAGAAAACGTATTTACACAAAATGGAGCCGGTGTGGCCGTTATGTTTTCTAAAGAAATTACGATGTTGAATAATAAATTTTTGGACAACATGGGTGCCGCATCCTACGGATTGCTGCTCAAAGAAATTAACGATTCTAAAATTGAAGCAAATTTATTTAACAAAAACACCATTGGCATATTTATCGAAGGTTCAAACCGGGTGGAGTACCGCAAAAATATTTTTAGCGAAAATGGATGGGCGATAAAGGTGGCAGGGGCATGTTATTCAAACTCATTTTTAAACAACGATTTTCTTAATAATTCGTTTGACGTATCGTACAATAGCCAGGTAAATGACAACCGATTTAATCATAATTATTGGAGTGAATATTCGGGGTATGACCTTAATAATGATGGACTTGGTGATGTTGCTTATCGGCCAGTAAAACTTTTTTCGTATGTGGTAAACAACACACCCGAAACCATTATACTTTTGCGTAGCCTTTTTGTGATGATTTTGAATTTTAGCGAAAAAATTACTCCTATTTTTACACCAGACAATCTTGTTGATGAACATCCTCAAATGATAAAGAACTGTGATTCAAATAGTTAAGCTCAGTAAAAAATATGGAAAAGTGCAGGTGTTGCAAGAGCTTGATCTCGAAATTCCAAAAGGAGGGGTGTTTACCATTTTGGGGCCAAATGGTTCGGGTAAAACCACACTTCTAAAAAGTATTCTTGGCATGGTGCGGCCAAACAAAGGACAAATTGTACTCAATGGTCAATCGATATTAGGTGAATGGACTTATCGAAACAATTTGAATTATTTGCCACAAATTGCCAATTTTCCGAGCAATTTAACTGTAAATGAGTTGATTAATTTTATAAAAAACCTGCGGAAAACGCAAACCAATGAACAGGAATTAATTGCCGATTTTAAACTTGAACCTTTTTTGAACCAAAAACTCGGAAACTTATCGGGAGGAACTCGACAAAAGGTGAATTTGGTATTGTGTTTTATGTTTGACAGTGAGTTGTTTATACTCGATGAACCCACATCAGGATTGGATCCTGTGGCTTTAATTATTTTAAAAAAACACATTAACAACCAACGAGCAATGGGTAAAACACTGTTAATAAGCTCGCACATAATGAGTTTCGTTGAAGAAATCTCAGATCAAATTGTGTTTTTATTGGAGGGTAAAATTTACTTTAAAGGGAGTATTTCTTATTTAATTGACCAAACCAAAACCGATAATCTTGAACATGCAATAGCTCAAATACTTCAACAAAACGATTAAACTATGTATAAAATATTAAAATATAGTATTTACGATTTGCTGAGAAGTAGGTGGAGTTTGGTGTATTTTTCGTTTTATTTAATCTTGTGTTTTGTACTTCTGTTTTTAAATAATGATGTACCCAATGCGGTAATTACAATTCACAATGTTATTGTAGTTTTAACCCCGCTTATTGGAACTATTTTTGGGGTAATGTACTACTACAATAGCAAAGAATTTGTAGAATTATTGATAGGTCAGCCATTAAAGCGGTCATCCATTTTTTTAGGACAGTATTTGGGAATTTCTGTTTCTTTAAGTTTGAGTTTGGTTCTTGGCTTGTCGATTCCATTTGCGGCTTATGGGCTTTTTTCGTCTTCCGAAATGGTAAACTTTGGATTGTTGCTCATGGTTGGTGTGTTTCTTACGTTTATTTTTGTTGCCATTGCATACAACATTGCACTTCGATTTGACAATAAAATAAAAGGATTTAGCTATGCAATCATTGTGTGGTTGCTTATGGCTGTGGTTTACGACGGCGTTTTGCTTATTTTGTTACAACTTTACAACGACTATCCATTGGCCAAATTTGCATTGGGAGCCACTTTGTTTAATCCCATCGACTTGTCGAGAATTTTAGTTATTTTAAACCTTGATAAATCGGCAATAATGGGTTATACGGGAGAAGTGTTTAAAACATTTTTAGGAACAGGCAAGGGGCAAATTGTCGCATTAATTGCATTGTTGTCTTGGGTTATTTTTCCATGTTTCTTGTTGTTGAAAAAGGCAGGCAAGAAGGATTTTTAGCCGAATAAATTGATAGGGGACTGATGAAAAAGGTTTGTATTCATTTAATTATCAATGCCATTAACCCACATGATAACCACAAGAACTACAAGGCTTTACTACCCCAATAAAAAACCAAATTGACCCAAAATCTACTGTTAACGCATTTATTACCAGTTAATTGTAAAATCATTTGGTATAATTAGATGCTTTTGGAGAAATAAACATGCTATACAAATTTTTTTCCCGCTTTGACTTTTGTAATAATTTCTTTTAAAGTTCTAAATAAATAATAGCGTCTGCTTTCGTTGATGCCCGTGGCAAAAGATATTCTTCTTTTGCCTTCTAAGAGGATGGAACCACCTTGAACACGAGAATATTTGATATTGCGTTGATCTTCTTTGACAGTCGAAATTTCAGCCCAATCAAATTTCTTTGTCTGGCCAATACTTCCTACCCCTGTAAATATTTTGCCTCCTTGTCTATTCAGCGTTAGCTCTACTTTGCCCCCAATAGCCATTAAAGTCACACCCCATAAAATGATTGACCCAATTAAAAAGGGAATTCCAAACAGCGACATTAATGGGTCAAATTTACCTTCCAAAATCTGTGAAACATAAATTCCGCCAATGGCCATTCCTGACCAAATCACCGCAAACGGTACTAAAAAAATAGCTAAGGGAGATCTAGTGGTGGCACCAATAACAATTTGATGCATTTCATGTCTTATCCATGTACCTCTCGGAGGGGTATTCAAGTCAAAACCGTCCGCGTTCAAATCATCTATCGCTTCCGATATTTTGAAGATATTATAACAATTCTGGCATTGACCCACATCCGTATGGATGTTGATATTTTCGTTCAGAACTTCTGTATTACAGTTTGGACATTTCATATTATTTCAATTTTGTGTAATGGTTTGTGTGATGCGAAATTAGGAGTATGGCCGCAGACACTTTGTTGTACAGCATTTTTATTTTTTTCAACCGTATCCATTTGTTAATAGAATATTTATCTCATCATCGTATTTAATGCCTAATGCTAAATCTCTTTTACAGTTTTCAAAGTATCCAAGTTGAATATAGTTCGAGTTGTAATAATCATCTATTTTATTCAAGAAGTTAGTTTTTAGATTATATGCTTTCCAGTTTCCTTTTTGGTCAAGCGATTTGAAGAATTCTTGAATTAAAATTTGTGCATCTGCATTATTAAATTGAGTTCCATGGGGGTTTTTGGAAAACAATTTCTGTTCCCCTGTCAATAAATCATGAAGAATACAATTCGTTTCTTGCTTAGAAATAGGATTAATTGTCAATTGTTCATTTCCATTCCAAACATTGCCGGGTTTTGGGAGAAATATTGGTGTATCGAAGCCTTTTGCAAACAATATTTCGCTATAATCATTGAACCCTCTTTGAATATCCTCTTTTACTAATTGAAAGTGAAAACTGCCTGTTCTTAGATGTTGAACAATATCATGAGAAAGCAGATTTTTATCTTCACTTATTGGTAAAGTTATCCAATAAGAATTTGAATTAGCCGATTTATCTAATGCTTCAAGTAATATGTCAACTTCTATTCTTCTCATTTTTTCAT
Organism: Flavobacteriales bacterium; assembly: GCA_020635395.1. Lineage (NCBI taxonomy): Bacteria > Pseudomonadati > Bacteroidota > Flavobacteriia > Flavobacteriales > Flavobacteriales bacterium. The sequence goes on along the minus strand of JACJZV010000005.1, from coordinate 134,899 downwards.
AATGCTCTACAGTTTGCCAATAGGAGTGGGCTGGCCACCAATCTATCAAGCCGCTGATACTTTTGTTACTCGTAATTATCACCAAATTTGCTCTTTCGCCAAGCTTACTTTTATTGGCCTTTAATCCTAGATTATTTTGTTTTCAAACTTTTCAAATATTCGTCCGGTGTTAAAACGGGAATTTCTGATTCTTTGAAATCTTTACCATTTCTTGTAATCAATATTTTGCAATCCATTTTTATTGCACAATAGTATTGTAAGGAGTCCTCAAAATCCGAGAATTTTGACGATAATCCTTTATCGACAATTTTATCTGTCAAATCTGATGTGGTTGCAACGACCTTAAACTTCCGAATCTTCTCTTTAACCAGCTCTTTACCCTCGAATCTTGATAGTAAATTATAAACGGTGGAGTATGTTAAAGCTGAAACAATCAATTCAATCTCTGCTTTATCAGCAAGAGTTGTAATTTTAGCCGCAGAATCATAAAAAGGTTCTCTTTCTCCTAACAAATCAAGCACAACGTTTGTGTCAAGGAATATTCTATCTTTCATTTATATTTCTCGGCTAAGTAATCACCATATTCTTTTTTATAATCAAAATCCGCTGGCAGTTTTACTCCGGTTTTCATACTCCTGACAAATGGCGATATCTCAATATCATTATCAGATGGTTTATTTTCTTTTTCAATCAATGATTTAAGATAAGACTCAATTATACGTGATAGACTTCTTCTATGAGATGAAGCATATTCTTTGGCTTTGTCTATCACATACTTGTCTAGTTTTAGTGTCAACTTTGCATCCATAATTTTATACCATTAAGTACGTACAAATATGTGAAATTTATCCGTATTTTAAGCTATATTTTTTTGGTGGTTAATTTACATGGCGTTTTCGGGCTTGGCGTTCGGGCGATCCCGATAGCTATCGGGAGTGGGGCACAAAACCATCAACCCAGCACTAAAGTTGATTTGAAAAACTAAACTTGAATTTAACCACTTCGCCCCGCCATTTTGCCAAACTGCCGTGTGTGCCGCAAATGGCAAACACTCTTCAAATTTACCTGAACGGAGGGTAATAACCAATAGGTAAAAAATTATTGGATTAGCTGATGAGGTGTAGTCTCCTCATTTATGGGGAGAGCTGGCTGCTCGATTGTGCGTTCGGCTAAATTTCTGCCAATTTCTGCATTGCATTTTTTTCTTTTGTTGATAGTTGTTTTAAAATGTCCGTTGCTTGTTCAATATATTTTCTGTCTTTTGTTTTGCTAACTTGTAAAAACAAATTTGAAATGTCTGTCCACAAGTTTGCAATGTCAATAAATTGTTTGTTTGCTTCTTTAAGTTTGTCAAGTTTCAAAAGTTCGTAACTCTCTTGTAAAAAATCTCTGTATAAATTTCTGAATAAAGCACCACCTGTTCCTGCTTTTTCCATTATCATGGCACTTGCCTTAAATTCGGTTTCAATGTCTTTGCTTGTGTCAAACCACTTTTGAATTTCCTTACTTGTTTTTAAAATTCCTTTATAGCCAATATTGTTGATTGGTGGATTTAAATAATCAGTCGCATTGTGACGAATTGCAGTAACAACAGCACTTTTCAAATCATATTTTTTGTCTGTCTTATTTAGAATGTAATACAAGTTTTTTGAGGACATTGGTCCTTTTTCATTTCGTGCTAATTCTAAACTTTTCAAACTTGTTTTTACTTGTCCACCTTGTTGTTTAGTGTCCACCAAAAATGCAGCTTCGTTGTTGTAGCCGTAAATGGCAACATAATGTCCTGCAAAATGAAAAGGATTTGAGAAATACTCTAAATGATAACAGTCTAATTTCAGTCCTACAACTTTTCCATTGTCAAGCAGTTGTTTTACATTGTCCCAAGCCTTTTGAGTTGATGAAGTTTCTTTAATTGTCAGTTCAAGGTTTAGGTTTGTTGCAATATTCTGTGTTAGCAAGTCAGTTTTAATACGTCCACCTATAAATGGAAAGTCCATTGTTTTCATACTCCAAAAAATGAAACCAAGCCCTTGTCCAAGTCCAAATAGCATTGGTTCAGAAAGTTCAATGCCAAGTTGTTGCAACAAAGTCCCAGTTGCTGTCGTCTCACAATGTTGTCCGTTAAATGGTTTTGTATTTTCTACTTTCATTTTTTATAGGGTGTCTCAATAGCTGACGCACAACGGTTTTCGGCTTGGCGAAGGGCGGGACTTTTACAACAAAAATTGATTTGAAAAACTAATGTTTGATTAACTACAAAACTTGCTTTGGAACACGAAACCCCGCCTTTTGGGCAGCTGCTGATATGGGGTGGCTTTCTTTCCATCGTTAGTTTTTGTCCCATTGTATTGGTTTCTTTTCTTTCAATTTGTCTGCGTAAAAGTCAAGTCCTTCTTTTGCTGTTTCAAAAAACTGTCCGCCCATTGGTTTGTCGTTGAATGAAACGTAAAACTTGCCAAGTGTGTTTGGAACTTCTTCACTAAATATTGTCGGTATAATATAAGTGTTAAGTGTCCATGTTTCTTTAATGTCTTTGTCCACGCTGAACCGTAACCAATAATGGCTTGTGAACGGAAAATAATTTTTTAAACCTTTATGTCGCTTTGCCTCGTTTAGCATTTCTAAATATCTTTCATTCCATTCGGTCTGCTTCCAAAATGCTGTGTCGTTAAAGAACATATTTTTCACTTTTGTCCAAGCCGTATCAATGTCGTGATTTGGGTTTTTTATTCCAAAGTCCGAATACAACTCAAGTTCGTCAAATTTGCTTTTGATTTCTAAAATGCCTTTTTGTTTGTCCACCCAAAGGTCGATAACAGTTGCAAGTCTGTCGAGGTCGGTAAACAGTCCTCTTGCAAAACACTTCTCATAGTTTTGTTTGTCTGTCTGCTCATAAAGCACAATTGAAAAGTCCTTGTCGGTTGATGCAAACTCAGTCCTGAAACTTCTACCTGCCTTATTGAAAAAAGAATACCTGTCGGGGAAAGTCCCGTCAATTGTTGAAGCTAATTTGATATTAGATTTCAACTTGTCAAGTCGTCTTTGTATTTCGTTTGATAGATGCACTGTCGTTTATTTTAACATTAGTATATACGCACTTTTTCTAACTCAGTGGCGTATATATCCCTTATAACTTGCAATCCAAATTCAGCTATTCGTTCAAACATACCCACCTCTCAAAAATACAATTTCCTGACACCCAATCATAAAAATCATTACCAATCCGCTAATTTTTCAAAACCTATTTGCATGCTTGCATCTCATATCTAATATGTCACATCTTCTTCTGATAGCTATCGGGACACATCTCTTAAAACAAATTTTCTCCATAAACCCAAATCCCTTATTTTTGCCGACTTTATTAAAATCAAGAAGATATAATGAGTGAAAATTTGATTTATTTACTACCACTTTTTGGCCTTGTAGGCTTGGTTGTGATGATTGCCAAATCGGCATGGGTGAACAAACAAGAAGGTGGAAACGAGAAAATGCAAGAGATTGCAAATCACGTTCGTGAAGGGGCTTTGGCTTTCTTAAAGGCTGAGTACCGAATTCTTACCATTTTTGTGGTGCTTGCTGCTATTTTATTGGGCATTTTAGCTTGGAGAGTTGAGTCAACTCACTGGTTTATTGTTATTGCCTTTGTTATTGGTGCCGTTTTTTCGGCCGTGGCCGGAAACATCGGTATGCGAATAGCCACCGCGGCCAACGTACGTACCACTCAAGCGGCTCGTACCAGCTTGGCTCAAGCTCTTAAAGTTTCGTTTAACGGCGGAACGGTTATGGGGCTTGGCGTTGCAGGTTTGGCTGTGTTGGGTTTGAGCGTATTGTTTGTGTTGTTGGTAAAATGGCTTATGACCGATGGTGGCAATTTTTATGACGAAATGACCATGGTACTTGAAACCCTTGCAGGTTTCTCGTTGGGTGCCGAGTCTATTGCCTTGTTTGCCCGTGTGGGTGGCGGTATTTATACAAAAGCTGCCGACGTAGGTGCCGACTTGGTTGGTAAAGTAGAGGCCGGAATTCCGGAAGACGACCCAAGAAACCCTGCAACCATTGCCGACAACGTGGGCGACAATGTGGGCGATGTGGCCGGTATGGGTGCCGATTTATTCGGTTCGTATGTGGCTACCGTACTTGCCTCTATGGTGTTGGGTAATTATTTGATAAAAGACATGGGGGCTGATTTTTCTGATAATTTTGGCAACATGGGTCCTATATTGCTTCCTATGCTTATTGCTGGTTTAGGTATCATATTTTCTATTATAGGCACATTTTTTATCCGCATCAGCGGAAACGATGCCAAAGAAGCACAAGTTCAATCGGCATTAAATAAAGGAAACTGGTCTTCCATCATTTTGACTGCCATTGCCTCATTCTTTGTTATTAAATGGATGTTGCCAGATACGTTGACCATGAAATTTTTCCAAGAAGGAATGGTGGAGCTTTCTTCCATGCGGGTATTTTATGCTGTTTTGGTAGGATTGGCCGTGGGAGGTTTAATTTCATACTTCACAGAATATTATACAGGTTTGGGTAAAAAACCGGTGTTGGATATTGTTCAAAATTCATCAACCGGTGCCGCCACCAACATCATTGCCGGACTTTCTACAGGTATGATCTCAACTTTTGGGCCTATCTTATTGTTTGCAGCGGCTATTTGGTCGGCTTACGCATTTGCAGGTTTTTATGGTGTGGCCATTGCTGCATCGGCCATGATGGCTACAACGGCTATGCAATTGGCTATTGATGCTTTTGGCCCCATTGCGGACAACGCTGGAGGTATTGCAGAAATGAGCGAATTGCCGGAAGAAGTTCGGGAAAAAACAGATATTTTGGACTCGGTAGGTAACACCACAGCGGCCATCGGAAAGGGTTTTGCTATCGCATCTGCGGCGTTGACAGCTCTTGCTTTGTTTGCGGCTTATGTAACTTTTACAGGAATCGACGGAATCAATATTTACAAAGCCCCGGTGTTGGCCGCTCTTTTTGTGGGAGGTATGGTTCCCGTAGTTTTCTCTGCCTTGGCTATGCGTTCGGTGGGTAAAGCTGCCATGGATATGGTAAAAGAAGTTCGTCGTCAGTTTAAAGAAATTCCGGGCATTATGGAAGGTACCGGAAAACCAGAATACGGCAAATGCGTTGATATTTCTACCAAAGCAGCACTTCGCGAAATGATGTTGCCAGGTGCCATCACCATTTTAACTCCAATTTTGGTAGGTTTCCTAACGGGTGCTTTTAGTGGCGACTGGACATTGGCTGCCGAAGTTTTGGGCGGTTATATGGCTGGAGTTTGTGTAAGTGGTGTGCTTTGGGCTATATTCCAAAACAACGCCGGAGGTGCTTGGGACAATGCTAAAAAATCGTTTGAAGCTGGTGTAATGATTGATGGACAAATGACCTACAAAGGTTCGGATGCTCACAAAGCTGCTGTTACTGGCGATACCGTGGGCGACCCGTTTAAAGATACCTCTGGACCATCCATGAATATTTTGATTAAACTTACTTGTTTGGTAGGTTTGGTAATCGCTCCAATTATTGCTCAATTGGCCGGAACAGGTCATGGAAACGAACAATATGGTCATCACGGAAAAGGACACCATGCGGATTATCAGAAATGTCATGGCAAAAATCATGGGGAGTGTGCCAACTATGGCGACCATTGCAAAGGAGATAAAAAACACTGCAAAGGCAACAAAGCCGAGTGCAGCGGGGAGTCAAAAGTAGCCTGCCAAGGCAAATGCCACGGCGATTGCAAAAGCCACCAAGACCTTGAGTGCTGCAAACAAAAAATGGCTGATGAGAAGGCCAATGCAACCGACAGCACATCCACCTCGGCGGACAAGGCACATAATGCCAATTAACAAATCACTTTGATAGATTAAAAGTCCCTCGAAGAACCTTCGGGGGATTTTTTTTGAACTTTTTTTAACCAGGATTTGTCGCAGCCAATTGTTTTTTCCTCTTTAATCGAATTGGAATTATTCAACCGTAATTCGCAGCAGCGATTTGTGGGTATTTTTCTTGAGCTGAGTAGTTTTTGGCAGAAGAAGCCCAATAAATCATGATTGCAGCCGATAAACTCTGTTTTTATTCTTTCAATTTTTGCTGTTTGCAAACACGTTCTATTTCTTTACGGAACCTCTTATTTGGGATAAAAAAAGAGCCGCAACATTAGCTACGGCTCTTAGATTCAGTATTTTGTGAAATATTACGTTACTTATCGTTTTTGTGCAAATAGGCCAAAATGTCCTCAATTTCTGCATCGGTAACTTCGATGGGGGTCATTGGCACATTGTTGTACTCTTCAAACAATTTTTTTGCATCAGGGTCGGTTTGTACCCATCCTGCCGGATCTTTAATCATGCTTCGAATCCAGTCGTCCGACCGACGGGTGGTTACTCCTTTCAATCCTGGACCAATTAATTTTTCATCGGTGGTTTTATGACACTGACCGCATTTTGCAGCATTGGTCACTAAACCTTCCCCTGCATAAGCGTTGCCACCCTTTGTGTCAGCAGGTTGTTCTGTTTCTGTTTCCGTTTTAGAAGTTTTTTGCTCATCGGCGGTATTTTCTTTCGAACCGCATGAGGTAAAATTAATGCCGAAACCAGTAATTAGTACGGCGGCAAAAAGTGTTTTTAAGTTTGTTTTCATCTTCATATCCTTTAATTAGTGTGCAACCATAATGCACGCAACAAAGGTATGCTTCGTATAATAATTTTATCAGTTTTTTTTCTGATAATTTACAGTTTTTAGGCGGACTTATACCACCACTATTCCTAAATCTCTGAGCCAGGCACCGTCCGTGTTGTGCAACCAAAAATCGAGGTGAGGAATTATTTTATCCAGATCATTAACCGTTTTAGGACTTTGTTTGTAATGCGTTTTACTCAAAAGTGCTCTAACAATTTTTGCATCTTCATTGGGCAGCTCAATTTCAATGCTTTCGGAGGTGGTTTCAAATCTTAAACCAAATGGTGTGATACTGGGTATTTCGCCCAAATAAATGATGCGGCTGGAGGTAATGGCTTGAGCAAACTGTTTGCCTTCAATGTATGATTCGATGGTGTTTGGCAAAACATTCGACCGCACAATTTTAAAGGAAAACCATTGGTGAACGGGTTGTTCAAACCCCACTTCATACATAAAGTTATAGGTGGCTTTTTGTAGGCCACGGGCATATTTTTCATGGTTTAGTCCATCTGTATGTTCTAAATCATTGTTTGCAAAGCTGCCCTTTTGTTTTGTTAAATTCTCCGCCCCAAAATGCGTGGGATTCAATCCAACAGGGCTGTGCATGGTCATCGAAAACTGGTGCCAAAAGGCAGATTTTATCAAATTGTGTTCGAATAATTGTCGGACAATTTCCAACGAGTTGATGGTTTCTAATTCGGTTTGTGTCGGAAAACCATACATTAAATAGGCATGAACCATAATGCCATTTTCGCTAAACGAATGGCATACTTGGGCGGTTTGCTCTATCGAAACACCTTTTTTAATGAGGTTCAAAATGCGGTCGTTGGCCACTTCCAAACCACCGGAAACAGCAATGCAGCCCGATTTTGCCAAGAGTTTGCACAAATCGGGGGTAAATTTTTTTTCAAATCGAATGTTGGCCCACCATTGAATTTGGAGGTTTCTGTTTAATAATTCGATAGCCAAATCACGCATCAATGCAGGCGGGGCGGCCTCGTCCACAAAATGAAATGCGGTGGAGTTTGTCTCTGAAATAATCTTTTCAATGCGGTTGCAAATATTGGCGGCTGTCAGCGGTTCATAGCGTTTTATATAGTCAAGCGAAACATCGCAAAATGTGCATTTGCCCCAATAACAGCCATGTGCAAGCATCAGTTTGTTCCATCGCATTTCGTTCCACATTCTATTCATGGGATTGGCCATTTCTATCAGCGAAACATAGTTGTTGAGTGGCAAATCAAGATAGGAGGGTGTTCCGGTTTCCCGTTGTGGAATGTCTAATTCAGCGTTGTTGAAATAAGCAACTTTGTTTTCATGCAGATAAAATGTTCTTTTTAGGTCGGTTTTGGTTCTTTTATTTTCAAAAAATTCAATCAAACATTTCATCGGAAGTTCGCCACTATCCAATGTCAAAAAGTCGATAAATTCAAAAAATCTTGGGTCATTTATACTCCTAAGCTCGGTGTTGGCATATCCTCCTCCGGCAATAATTTTTATGTTTGGAAAATCATTTTTTACGGCCTGTGCCGCTTTTAAAGCTCCAAACACATTGCCCGGAAAGGGCAACGTAAAGGCCACAACATCTGGCATATATTCTTGGCAATGAGCAGTAATATTTTCCTGAATATATGTGGAGATAAGATGGTTCGGCGAACAGAGTTCATTGTATAAATCATCAAAATATGGGGTAGAGGCCGCCAATTTTTCGGCATATTTGCTCATGCCGTAGTTTTTGTCAAGATTTTCTTGAATAAAGTCTATCAAATCTTCTAAAAACAGCGTAGCAAGATGTTTTGCTTTGTCCGAGTTTCCCATTTTGCCAAACGCCCACTCCAAGTCTTGAGCTTGTTCAATTTTCGAACCAACAGGCAAATAATCGGGTTGAAGAATTTGCTGTGCCAAGCTAGGTTTTTGGTTTTGCAAAAACAAAATTACATCATCAATTAGGGTAATATACCTATACTTTAGAGCATACATTCGGCTGGCGGTTTCGCTCAAATTTTGGGTGTTAATGGTTTCAAAAACTTCGGTTAAACCTTTTTTTGAAAAAATCCGAAGATTGACTTCTAAACTTAAATCAATTTGTTTACTCTCTATGCCAAGCGTATTTAAAAAACCTTTAATGAAACAAGTGGCAGGGTAGGGGGTGTTTATCTGAACAAACGGTGGGGTAACAAGTAAAATTTTCATGGATAAAATCACCCAATTTTTAACGAATTCGGGACAAACTGTAGGTAAATGTGTAGGTGTTTTTTGGGTTTATTTTTAATAGTAGTTTGTCTTCAGAAATATGTGCCACAATGTATTGCTCAAAATACTGACCATAGTATCGAATCTCTAAAACATTGTCAATATCGTCGTAGGTCCATTTTCCTGTCAATGGCCTTGTATCTACTTGAGTAAGGCTATATTGATGGTTTTTTTCAAACTTAAATTTGGCATTTACAAACTGTTTTTTCTGATAAGCAAGTTGCCCGTCTAAAATATTTTCTCCAGTAATGTCCTCAATTTTCCAAGTACCGATAATCAATTCGCGGGTTGGCTTTTCGCACGAAGAGAAAAGAAGCATAAACAGGACACCCAAAACGGTATAATTTCTCATAAAATGTTTTTTACTCTTTTGCGTGGCAAGATAGCAAAAAAGTCATACTAAAGTCTATTTTTGCGGCTCGTTTTATGAGGGTACGACAATTAAAAGCATTTTGCACAGCCATGTTGCTAATGGTCATGTTGTCGTCCTACACCACAGTTTCAAATCCTGCGAAAAATACGATAAACTATCAATTGTCGGTTTCTACCACGGGTACAGATTTCGACACGGCTGTTCAAAAATTATATCAAACCATTGATTGGTCGTGTGCCCCCATGGATATGACTGTTTTTAAAAAGGCATTGAACGGGTATCTTTTTTTAAAACAAACCAACGAACTCAAAAAAGAGCAGTTTTTGACTGTTTTGGATTTTTCAAAACAATCCAATCAACGCCGATTGTGGATTATTGACTTAAAATCAAAACAATTGATTTTTAATGAATTGGTAGCTCACGGAAAAAACTCGGGTGATAAGTTTGCCACCTCATTTTCCAACAACAGCGAATCGCAAAAATCATCGTTAGGCTTTTACACGACAGGGGAAACCTATAATGGGAAACATCGATATTCTTTAAAATTAAACGGACTCGAAAGTGGATTTAATAGCAATGCCTTTTCAAGGGGCATTGTAATGCATGGGGCAGACTATGTGAGCCAAGAAATAGCCGAGGCTCAGCAAAGTGTTGGCCGAAGTTTTGGTTGCCCGGCCGTTTCGCAAGAAGTTATACGACCTATCGTTGACATTATTTCGGGAGGGAGCTGTTTTTTTATTTATCACCCCGATGCCGATTACAACGAAAAATCAAAAATTTTAAACAATAGTTTGTACATTCCCATCGAATTATTGAACAACCTGATTGATTGATTTTGGTCGGATTACCTTTGAAATATGGTAAAGAGTATTTTCGTAGTCATTGCAACAGTTTTTTTGGTGGGGTGCAAAAAACCAAATCAAGAAAAATTAGATGAACTGGTAAAAACAGGTTCTTTTGACGAATCATTGCTCATCGAGGCCATTGAAAAAAAAATCTCAACCCCCGATTTATTAAAAAACCTTCGATTTTCTGACACACTTTCTGATTTCTATAAAGAGAACGAATTTAAACCTGTTTGGGCGAGATATTTGGCCGACAACAAAATGGCCAATAAGGTATTTAATCAAATAGAAAATTGTAAACTGGAGGGTTTTAAACCGGAATATTATAAACTGGAAATGCTGAAATCGAAACTGCAAAAATCGATTTCGGAAAGCGAAAATGTTTATGAAAATCTGGCTGAATTGGAGATCTTGGTTTCCGACAATATGCTCTCTTTTCATCGGGATAGAGTTTTTGGCCGCACCAATCCGGATAGTGTTTATAAAGGAACCTATCATTTACCAAGACGAAAATTTCCGGATTTTGAACTATTTGAAATTTTGAATTACGATGATTTTGAGCAAGTTATAGCCAGAAATGCTATTAAAGATACTGCCTATATTTATTTGCAAGATTTGATAAAAGGGTATGTAGATAGACAAAAATCGGGCGAAAAATGGAGCGTGATAGACACCGTTGGAATCAAGAAATTAGAACCCGGAGATACCACAGACGTAATGCCGGCCATAGCCCAAAAGTTGTTTGAAATTGGTATTATTTCGGAAGAGGAAACAAAAACGGCCAACCCAGAATTTTATAACAAAGAATTTGCTGCCTTAACCCGAAGGTTTCAACAACGATACGGCCTTTTTGACGATGCCATTTATGGCCGAAAAACCTTTGGATTGCTCAATAAAAGTATTCAGGATAGAATTGATGACATAGCTGCCAACATGGAGCGAATCCGTTGGTTTGAGCTGCCCGAACAAAAGCCGTACATCGACGTAAATTTGGCTGCGTGCGAATTGTATATGTATTACGTGGACAGTATGAAAAGCATGCGTGTGTGCATTGGCAAAGCCCGTCCATACAACTATTTTGATTTGGTGAAAAAGGCCATAAAAAATAATTCGTTGAAACCCGCCGACCATGAAACTCCGCAAATTGCAAGCCGCATTGGGTATATGGTTTTAAACCCCACTTGGACAGTGCCCAGAAGCATCATTACCCGTGAAATGTGGTGGAAGATTAAAAACGACAAATTTTATCTTCAAAAAAATGGATACGGTGTGTTTTACAAAAAACGAGAAATTAGGTCGGATACCATTGATTGGAGCAAATTTACTCCAACGTCAATTCCTTTCGACATTATTCAAAAATCGGGCGATGACAACTCATTGGGTAGAATAAAATTCATTTTTCCCAACAAATACAGCATTTATTTGCACGATACTCCGCAAAAATCAAAGTTTAAATGGTCGGAAAGAGCAGTTAGTCACGGTTGTGTGAGGGTGGAAGATCCTGTTTTGTTGGGTGAATTTTTAGCTCAAAACATTGATACGCTTGAACCGGACGATTTTAGAATTCACATGGGACTGGTGCCAAGAGAGGAGGAGCGTTTAAAAAAGTATGACCCAAATGATACAACAGCCAGAATCCAACCCATTATTACCACCAGAATTATTCGGTTAAATAAAACAATGCCTATTTATTTTACCTATCGAACCATCTATTTTGACCAAGATTGGAAGGTACATTACAGAAATGATATTTATGATAAAAACAAGTATATCATTAATGCAATGAATTTCTGATATTTGAACCGATGCAATGGCCAACTTTATTTCAACCTGCCCGTTTTGGAAAAAAAATATTTCCATTTATTCTGTGCTTTTTGTTTTTCTCTGTTTCTCAGGCTCAGGACAAACGAATTTTTAAAGAAAAACGAACGTTTAAGGGAACCCAAAATTTTTCGACTGCCATTTATAAGTATCCAATTATGTTTTTTGCCAATGGTGGCAAAACGGGAATCGATTTTAATGTTAGAGATAAATACATGTTTGGTTTTGAAATAACCAATATCAATACCCACAATCCGGTTTTCTACAAGTTAATTACAGAAAAATCTGGCACTTCTATTGGCATTGAGGCCACACCCGACTTGGTGGTTGAACGCAGATTAAAGATTAATTATAAAAATTTCATAGGAAAATATAGCACCTCATTTCACGGGGTGTATATGTCTCCTTTTGTTGAAATGGGTTCGGGAGCAGAAATAATCCGAACTACTTTAGGCAAAGGGTTTGGCAGCAATTTAACAACAAATGTTTTTTCTTATAGAAGGTTTGGTTTATGTTTTGGAAAGCAAGCTACCGTATTCAACAAAGGGGTGGTTGATTTGAATGTTGGAATAGGTTTCAATAAGTTTAGAAATAGTTCTTCAAGATTGCTTTATAATAAATTGGAAGGCCAAAAAAATAATACGTATCTCATAGCATCTCTGGGTTTGGGGCTGGGCATACCCAAAGGCACAGTGGAAATGATAAGAAAACCACGTTCCGAAGATTCTTTGATTTTTAACTATGGTTTAACCCTATCGCTCAACCAAATTCTACAAAGTGGATTTCAACTGGATTTTTATACAAAAAATAAAAATAAATCCTTATGGAATTTTCATGCGTTGTATCGTTCAAACGCCAATACTATTGTAAATCTTAGTTGGGCCGAAGAGTTTGAATCGTATGGAGGAGGCCTGCAATACAGACTGTACCCTGCGGCCAATTTGTACAGAAATGGTCTTTATTATGGCATTGGCTATGATTTTGAAAAAAGCAAGGCCACGATGGTAAATAATAAGGACACCATTGTAGGTCAATATTTTCCACATCAGTTTTCTACCAGTATCGGTTTTACAACCATTTTGAATGATGTATATCTTATAGATTTGTATGTGTCGGGTATATTGACTTTATCAAAATCGGCATACACCATTTATCCCCGTCCAAACGAAGCCTCAGGTGTTAGAACCGAAATGGGTATTAAATTTGGCATTGCACAGTTTAAATATTAATGAATTTAGAAAATAAGGTTTGTATTATTACCGGAGTTAGCAAGGGCATTGGCCTGGCTCTTACCCGACAATTGCTCAACGAAAATGCAATCGTGGTTGGGTTGGGAAGAACCAAGCCCAATGTTGAAAATAATAACTTTAATTTTATTGAAACCGATGTAAGAAATGCTGCTTCTGTGGAGTCGGCCATAAACAAGGTTGTAGCTCAATACGCCAATATACATGTTTTGGTAAACAATGCAGGTTTGGGCTATTTTGGAAAAATTGAAGACCACACATTGCAGCAATGGCACGAAATGTTTGAGACCAATGTAAACGGTATTTTCTATACCTCTCGTTTAATTGTTCCGATAATGAAAAAACAGCAGGAAGGGCATATTTTTAACATCGCCTCCACGGCCGGATTAGAGGGCTACCCGCTGGCCAGTGGATATTGCGGGACAAAATATGCAGTAAAAGGCATTTCGCAATCCATGTATAAAGAAATGCGTGAGGATGGAATAAAAGTAACCTGCGTTTATCCGGGTTCTGTAAAAACCGACTTTTTCAGAAACTCAGCCATCGAGCCACACGATAATATGCTTATGCCCGATGATGTTGCCCTGCTGATGGTGCAAGCCCTGAAAATGCCATTCAACTTTCATCAGGTAAATTTGGAAGTAAGGCCGCTACAGCCAAAGGGGAAGAGAACCACCTGACGAAAAAACAAAATTAGGCTTACTGGCCTAACCGATAAAAACAACCAAATTTTAACCCAACGACGGCAGATAATCCTGAAATATTAGGTGTTTCGAGTGGTAAGTAATATAGGGTTTCAAGCCAATAACTACCTTTCTCTACCGAGGTTAATCGGCCAAAGACATCTGCGTTCCAAACAAACCTTTGGATGTTTTTTCTAATGCCAAACGATGCCTGAAAGGAAGAGCCTATGCTTGGAGGAGAAATTGGTGCAGTCTTCCATGTAAAGTCGCCCACCACATATTCATTTAGCGGAACTAAAAATGTCGTTCTGCCTGCCAGGAACGAGACACCCACGGGTACGTTTTTTAGCCTAAACTTATACTCAGCTCCTACCATAGCCGAAAAAAAGGATATTTGTCCGTTGCTTTCCGCATAATACGTCTTTCCATCGTTATAAAATGCTTGGTAGCCGGTCTTATGAAATTGGAAATTGTGCTGGAGCTCTGCAATGCAATCAAATGAATTGTTCAGTTCTATTTTCGCGGCAAAGGAAGTTTCAATTCCAGAACCCAACGATGATTTTAGGTCTGATGTCGATTTTAAGAATTGAAGGTGTGAAGGAATTTGAGAATGAAGGTTGAGAAATTTGTTGGTGTATGGATGCACCGCCAACCCCAAACTGACCCTTTCTTTAAATGATTTAGAAGGAGATTTTGGCCGAGGTTTTTCGGCCATAGATCCATGCCAAGAGAATAGCAGGATGGGTAAAAATAAAAGGATTTTAAGTGGTTTTAAAATTTTTGAAAGTGGTTCAGAATAGATATTCATTTTTTTCATTACAGATTATATAATGCATAGATAATGAATATTTTGAAAGAATAATATAAAACTTTAGGAACAAGGAGTAGAGTAGGCTCCTTATTCCCACCTCAATACAACTCAATCACCTCTGCAATGGCACTAAGTTGAAAGTAGCTTTCGCCCAAATCGTAACCCAGACCTGTGGGTTCGCAAAAAATATAAGGTTTTTTATTGTATTTAAACGACCATGAGTTGCTGTGTCCCGGAATTTCTACGCCCAACGCCACATGCTTGGCCGAGCCAAAATCAAGCATTACACTGTTAAAACCGAGTAGTTTTTTGTATAGATAAGCCAACAACAACACTCGGTCTTCGCAATCGCTAAAGTTAGATGCAATGGTTTCTTCCGGAAAGTTATATTTTTCGTGACCATATTGGTCGCCATCGGTTTTATAGGCAAATGCCGACTGCACAAAGTGAAGCAGAAAATCGGCTTTTTGGTCGTTTGTGCTCATGGTTTTCATATAATCTCTCAATGGGTTTAAAACAGTGGTTTCAAACTCGTTTGAATGTGGCATGAGTATATAGCTTTTTCCAAGTTCAAGAAGCGGCCTGTCCGACAAATATTCGGTGATAGAATTGTTGCTTGTGGCATTGAGTTGATACACTTTTCCTTGAAAAACCCAGGCCAATTTACGTTCGCTTTTGTGTGCGTTTATCTTGGGCAATTTGTTGGACGTTTCAATAACTTTTGCCTCTTCATTAATCTCCGATTTGTAAATATACCTAGTTCCTTCGGTTGATAAATCATTGAAATCAAGCTTTGTATATTTTTTTTCATCAAAAAAAAGATAGACAGCTGTGGCGGCAGAATGTTGCAAAACGCCAAAACACGAAAGTTTGTTGGCAGTATAGGTTAGTCGCACATCATAATTCAGATGACTAAGAACCTTAAATTGCAAAAGCTGTTTCAAGTTTTTATTCTTAACAGCCGCCTCACTCATTTTTTGCACCAAAAGCACGGTGCCAACATCGTCTAAATTGTATGCTACAACGGCGTTTTCGATTTGCGAATAAAGGTTTGCACTTATTTTTTTATCCAATGCTATGGAGGCTGTTTTAAGGCTTACTTCGTTGAATGTGGTGGGCAATGCGGTTTGATCCAAATAAGTTGTTGTGAAATTAATAGAATGACCATAGAAGTCAACTGTGGCAGAAAATGCGAAGAAGGCGTTTGGAAGCATCATCAAAATCAAAAGAACCCGTTTCATAAGCAACCATTTTATGTATCAACTAAAAAAAGAAATTTTTAGTACTACCCTTTTTTAAACACGGAGGCAAATACCATTCCGTTATTCAATTTTGTAGTTTTAATTACCTTAAAATCAGAGTGTTGGACTATTTTTTGTATGTCGAAAACTTGGTTTAGTTTGTGTCTGGCAAAAATGTTGAAAAAGATAATTGTTGCTTTTAGTAGGCATTTTTGCTTGATTGTTTTAAGTTGGTTGGTAGCAGAGAAATCGGCCACAAGCCAAATGCCTTTCGGAGCCAATATCGAGTGGATTTGTTTTGCAAATTGAGCAATTTCTTGAGGAGTAAATAAATCCAAAAAGAAATTTGAAACAACCACTTCGTACTGTTTTTGTGAAGTGAAATTGCGAAAATCCATGGTATGAAATGCCACATTTTTTCCGATTGATTTTTTCTTGGCTATCGAAATCATTTTTGGGCTTTTTTCGACATAGTCAATGATGTTTTTGGATGATAAGTAGGGAAGGATTTTTCCGGTTCCGCCGCCTACAATTAATACGTTGTCGGTGGGTTTAATCCAATCAAAATGATGGGTTGATGCTGTAATCAAAGACTTCCCGAAAACGATTTTTTGTAAAAAATCATAACAAAAAGCCAACTTATTATAGGTGTTTATTTCCGTCAAAAATCAAATCTTAGACATGCAAATTAATCTATTTTTGCCAAGAGAATATTTATGGCAAATTTATCCTTTGACAATACCGAAGTTGCTTTCAAATACAAATCGCTAAAAGACCTAAAATGGTCAAAATGGTTGTTTGGATTGTTTAATTATCCCACTCTTGTAAAATACGGCCCGGCCTTGGCGGGATGGGCTTTGAGAGCAAAATTGCCAGTGAAAGCTATGGTTAAAAACACCATTTTCAAGCAGTTTTGTGGTGGCGAAACCATTGAAGAATCGGGCAAAACTGCCGATGTTTTGAGTAGTTTTGGTGTGCGTAGTATTTTGGATTATTCGGTGGAAGGTATTGAAGATGAAGCCAATTTTGATGCCAACGTGGAGGAAATAATAAAAACCATTTTGGCCGCCAAAAATGAAGACAAATATCCTTTTGCGGTATTTAAGTGCACGGGCATAGGCAGGTTTGAAATTTTACATAAGGCCTACGAGAAAAAATTAAATTCCGACGAAGAAGCAGAATTTGAAAGATTTAAAAACAGAGTTCGTTTGCTGGGCAAAACCGCAGCCGAAAACGGTGTAAAATTGCTTATAGATGCCGAAGAAACCTGGATTCAGGATGTGATTGATGCATCGGCTATGGAGTTGATGAAACTCTACAACAAAAACGAGGTTTTTATATACAACACACTTCAGATGTATCGGGTAGATAGGCTAAGTTATTTAAAAAAAACAGCTGAGGTTGCAAAGAGTGATGGGTATAAATTGGGCTATAAACTGGTAAGGGGTGCTTACATGGAAAAAGAACGGGAGCGGGCATCGAAATTGAATTATCCAAGCCCTATACAACCAGACAAAGCCACCTGTGATGCCGATTTTAATGCAGCAGTAAAATTTTGTTTTGAAAACCGTGAAACTATTTCGATAATTCTTGGAACACATAATGAGGACAGCAGCAAGCTATTGGCCGAATTGATGTTGAAGAACAATATAAGTATGGATGATAATCGCTTTTGGTTTGGCCAGCTTTATGGCATGAGTGATCACATTACTTTCAATTTGGCAGATAATGGCTTTAATGCCTGCAAATATCTGCCCTACGGTCCCGTTAGTGCTGTGATGCCTTATTTGGGAAGACGGGCAGAAGAAAACAGCAGTATGGGAAAGCAGGTTGGCAGAGAAATGTCGCTAATTATGAAAGAATTAAATCGACGAAAATCGTTAGCTTAAAATATGGCTAAACAAAAAGGAGGTTCGAAAACCCCCTCTTTGTAACCAAAAACTAAAACTGAAATTTAATTTACCACTATTAAACTTGCTATGAACATGTGCAATACAGTGTTCGCTTAATAGAACGATCAAATAGTGCTTTTGGTTGTAAGTTTCATGTCAGATAATTGTCTTTGTTTTGACATCAAATAAAAAGGCCGCTCACAGAGCGACCTCTTTATTCGGAATCTTTTCTAAAAACAAAATCAATTGATGCGATAGTTTATTCCATATCCAATAATATTCGGAGCCCCAGTATTAAATTCAAAGTTTACTCCGAGGTTTTCGATTGGATAAAATCGTGCACCGAAGGCGGTCAATCCTAATAGCGGCCTATTAAGACCAATGCCATTAAAACCTTTTAAATTGGGGTGGTCGGTGTTTATGTTAGTTGTCCATAGAACATACCCCACACGAAGGCCAGAGTATAAATCTACCTTGTCGTTTTTTCCATAATGAATTTTTGGAGTCAAGGCAAAAGCATACCTATTAAAGTGATAATCAATACTTCCGGTTTTGGTTACATTATTATTATCCGTATAGGAATAGTTCATATTTCCTTTCCACGAACCTGTGTAAAAAATTGCACCAAGGCTCCATCTGTCGCTCAATCCATGGTCAATTCCCAAAATTATCTGAGGCCTCGAACTGGATGAAAAGTTACTTATCGATGTGCGACCAAGTAACGTATCTGTGTCAAGAAAACTGGAATCAGCAGCACTTAACGATTTTAAAAGGCCACTAATAATACTGGTTCCAGAGTTTAGTGTAAAGGTCGTTTGATCTTTATGACTTTGCGAAAAAGCGGTTGTTTTTACAAAAGTCACTACCAAAAAGGCAACCAAAAATTTGACGTGTACTATTTTCATAAAATTGATATTTTCTGCAAGTTAAGTGATTATTCTATAGATTAAACACTTTTTATTTTTTGCTCTTCTATGGTTATCAATTTATTCTTATATAACAGTCCCACCGCTTTTTTAAAGTTCTTTTTACTCATTTTGAGTAGGCCGTATATTTCTTCGGGCGACGATTTATCGCCAATGGGCAATACTCCGTTATTCATGTTTAGGGCTTTCAAAATCGTTTCGCTCATTGGTTCAATACCGTCATAGCCTTGTTTCTGAAGACTTATATCCAGTTTGCCATCTTCCCTTATTTTTTTTACAAAGCCTTTGAGTTTTTCGCCAAGTTTCAGAGCAGAAAATATCTCATTGTGATAAAGCAATCCGGAATATTTTTGATTTACTATTGCTTTAAAACCCAAATCAGTTTTTTCGGAAATCAGAATGTCAACTTCTTGATTTTCTGATAATTCTGTAATTTCTTTCGTGGTAAATTTATTGGTTTTGCACGATGCCACCATCCGGTTACTTGCATTGTCGGTATAAACATAGACCAAAACCTGTTGCCCCCTTTCCAATCGGCGGTTCTGTTCTCTATACGGCACCAAAATATCCTTTTCCAGGCCAATATCCAAAAATGAACCAATCGGAGAAACATCGTTTACGGTTAAAAAAGCAAATTCGCCCGAAACGGCTTTAGGAATAAGTGTGGTTGCAATGGGTCTGTCTTCGCTGTCTTTGTAAATAAATACATTTATTCGGTCATCTATCTCGGTGTTTTCAGGAATGTATTTGTTGGGTAGCAAAATTTCATCGCCCAAGTTGTTTCCCAAAAAACATCCTACCGAAGTTTTTCTTAAAACGGTCATTATGTGGTATGTTCCAACTTCTATCATAAAACTGATTTATACATTGTAATGTATTGATTCAAAATGTGTTGATGGTTAAATTTTTTGAGTTGTTCAGGAATTTTTGATGTTATAAGGTTCCTTTCTTCAGCCTGAAAAACCGTTTCGATGGCTTCGGCAATTTCTTCGGTGTTGTGTGCATCAAAATAAAGTGAAGCATTCCCCCCAATTTCGGCCATACTGCTATTTTTTGTGGTCAGCACAGGAGTGCCGCCCGCCATGCTTTCCAAAACCGGAATGCCAAAACCCTCGTATTCGCTGGGGAAAATGCTGGCATAAGCCGCCTGATAAAAGTAGGGTAAGTCTTCGGTTGGGATGGTTGTAAATATCTGGCACTTTTTGTTCAATTCATTTTTCTTAATGAATTGATTTACAGAATCATAACTATCACCATGTTTGCCCACAAGTACTAAGGGTATATCTATATTTTTATCAACAATGGCTTTCAATATGGAAAGATGATTTTTTCTTTTTTCAAATTTGCTAACAATCAGCAAAAATTGGTTGGGCATATTGTATCTTAACCTAAACTTTGCCAGTTCATCATCGGTTTTTTTTGAGTAGAAAATTGGGTTACAATCGAAATGAAGGACTTCTGTTTTTGACGTTTCAAACAAGAAAAATCGATTCAAATCATTTGCAGTAACTTGGCTAACACAAACAATTTTGTCGGCATTTTCAACCGCTTTTTGTGTTTTGTATTTGTAAATTTTTCGGTCGATGAAAGGATAATACTGTGGGTATCTCAAAAAAATGAGGTCATGAATAGTTACCACGGTTTTTGTTTTTTTAAACCTTTTTAAAGGCAATTCGGCACTTAATCCATGATAGATGTCTAAATTTTCATCTTTAAATTGATTGATAATGCCCCATTGTCGCCAAAAGGGTTGAAAACCCTGTGGAGTAACAATATTCTCTACTGACAGAGCTGGAGATTTTGGCGAAAAAAGTAGATAATCGTTTTCCGGAAAATGATGTTTCAAGCCATCAATCAACATTCGTGAGTAGTTGCCCAATCCAGTTTGGTTAAAAAAATACCGTTTTGCATCAAAACCAATTCTCACGGGTCAAAGATAGTAGATTAGTTGCCTCTGAGTCTTAGTTTCTCAAAGGCAATAACAAAGTCTTCTAAAATCAGCTTTTAAAACCTACACATTCACGTCAAAATCGCGAAGTGCCGAATTTAAACTCGTTTTTTTGTCGGTGCTTTCTTTTCGTTTTCCGATAATGAGTGCAACGGGAACTTGAAATTCTCCGGCAGGAAATTTTTTAGTAATACTGCCTGGAATAACCACTGAACGCTCGGGTACTCTGCCCCTATATTCAATAGGTTCGCTACCCGATACATCAACTATTTTGGTACTCATCGTCAACGTAACTCCGGCACCTATTACCGCCTCTTTTTCAACGTGAACGCCTTCCACAACTATGCACCGAGAACCCAAAAAACAGTTGTCTTCAACTATTACTGGAGCAGCCTGCACGGGTTCTAAAACCCCACCAATGCCCACGCCACCGCTTAAATGTACGTTTTTGCCTATTTGAGCACAACTACCTACGGTAGCCCACGTATCTACCATTGTTCCGCTATCTACGTAGGCTCCAATGTTTACATAGCTTGGCATCAAAACTACTCCGGGAGCTATGTAGCTTCCGTAGCGAGAAACGGCATGTGGCACCACCCGTATGCCCAATTCCTTGTAATTTCTTTTGAGTTCCATTTTGTCGTAAAACTCTAATGGGCCAGCGTTTGACACTTCCATTTTTTGAATGGGGAAATACATTATTACGGCTTTTTTTACCCAATCATTCACCACCCAACCGTTGTCGGTTGGTGCGGCGGTTCGCAGTTTTCCGCTGTCTAAATCAGCGATAATTGACCGAATTAATTCTTCACTTTTGGGGTCTTTTAGCAGATCTCTGTTGTCCCAAATCTGCTCTATCAGTTCTTTTCTACTATCCATTTTTTCTTTCTAAAACTCGTTCTACTGCATCTATTATGTTGATTGTATCCAATCCATATTTAACCAACAATTGTTCGGGTGTGCCGCTCTCTCCAAATTGGTCATTCACCGCCACCATTTCTACTGGAGTTGGGTTATGACGTGAAAGCAATTGACAAACGGAATCGCCCAATCCGCCGTTCATTTGGTGTTCTTCTGCCGTTACAACACATCTTGTTTTGGCCACCGAGTCAAGAATTGCCTTGTTGTCTAATGGTTTTATGGTGTGAATATTTATTAAATCAACGGAAATGCCTCTGTTGGAAAGGGCTTGTGCAGCTTCAATAGATTTCCATACCAAATGTCCGGTGGCAATAATGGTCACATCGCTTCCATCCTGAATTTTCCATGCCTTACCGATTTCAAATTTTTGATTGGCATCTGTAAATACCGGCCATTTTGGTCGGCCAAAACGTAAATAAACAGGTCCATGATAGTCGGCTATGGCAACGGTAGCAGCCTTGGTTTGGTTGTAATCGCACGGATTGATAACCACCATGTTTGGCAGCATTTTCATTAAACCTAAATCTTCCAAAATTTGATGAGTGGCACCATCTTCGCCGAGGGTTAGCCCTGCATGTGAGGCACATATTTTTACATTGGTGTGCGAGTATGCCACCGATTGTCTGATTTGGTCATACACTCTTCCGGTTGAAAAATTGGCAAAAGTGCCTGTGAAGGGAATTTTTCCGCCAATGGCCAAGCCGGCAGCCATTCCAATCATGTTGGCTTCGGCTATGCCAGTTTGAAAAAAACGATTTGGAAATTCTTTTTTAAAAGCATCCATTTTTAATGAACCCGTTAGGTCGGCACACAAAGCCACCACATTGGGGTTGCTTTTTCCCACCTCCAACAGGCCTGCACCAAAGCCGGAGCGGGTATCTTTCATTTCTAAATTTTCAGTTTTAACCATTTTTCTTTTTTTTTTTGACTACAAGTGTATGTTTGACACGGTGCCCGAATTTATTATGAATCCAATATCGCGGGTGTTGATGGTATTATAATCGTCTTTTTCTCTAAAAACAATGGAGTAGTTGCCCGGTTGCAAATATATCTGCTGATTTGCCCCGTCAAGATTTAGATTGCAAACCCATTCAAGTTTATCTCCGTTTTTCACATAAATATCTCCCCAAAATTTTTGTCGGGTTATAATATTTACACTACCCGGTTGAGGAATTTCAATTTTGGTTTTTTTTGATTGTTTTATCGGTACGTTGTTTTGATGGATTCTGGGCAAGGTAAGTATTTCAAGGTCATAGTTGCCAGTAATGTAGGGTTCTTTGGTGTTAAATTCTTGCACATGAACCAACTCTTTGGTTCCCGTTTTATAAACCAATGTTTGTAATGATTTGTATCCCGAACGGCCACCCACCAATAGCTCTAAGCTCCCTTGCGGTGCATCCATCGTAATAATGTTATGCTGACCGGGAACAAGTGAAACATCTTTTTTTCTGACTTCAGGAATGGTATGAACAACAATTTCGTAGTCGCGGGCAGGGTCTATATAAATAGTATCAGGCATTCCTTCTTTATTTAAAGAATGAACAAAGTTGTTGACTAAAATGCCGCTGTGAGCATCTAACAATGAGATATTTACGTCGGTTTCGGTCGGAGCACCATACGTGTCCAATAGGTTTATTTGGCAGGTAGTATTGTTCAAGGCCTGAGATACGACAATGCCCAAGGCTTTCTCAAATGCACCTTCGGTAGAGGCTTCAAAATATTTTCCGACACATTCAAATTGGGTTCTAAAATTTTTATCCAAACCTACCCCAATGATAAAGGGTTTTAATATAACTCCTTGTTTTTGAAGTGCTTGAGATACTGCACATGGGTCTCCATTACATTCTTCAATGCCATCGGTTATTAAAATAATAATATTTCTACAACCTGTTGTTGTTGGAAAATCGTATGCTGCCTGCTGCAAAGAGTAGGCTATTAGGGTGGTTCCTCGCGGGCTAATAGTGGCAATGTTGTCTTTGATGGCTTGATGGTTTTTGGCCGAAAAAGGCACCTCTAATTTGGTGTCTTTGCAATCTTGAACCGTTTTGCTGTTTTGATGACCATACACTCTAAGTGCAATCTCCACATTATTAATGTTCTCAAGACTGTCCACCATTTTGGTAAGTAAATGTTTTGCAACATCCATTCGGGTGTCTTCCTCGCCCATTTTGTTGAACATACTGAAGGATGCATCCACCACAAACAATATGCGTGTTTTTGTTGATGTATTTTGCCCAAAGCCTTTATTATTAGATACAAGCAGGGCAAAACATATTATTAAAATATGCTTCATTGTGTGCCTATAACCAATAATTTGTTTCAAATAGTATGCCTAAGCCAAAATTAATAGTCTCCCAATGTTTCCGGATTTTGGTTTAATGCACTGGCAAGTTGTTCATTATTTGGTGCAATTCCATGCCATTCGTGCGAGCCCATCATAAAATCAACGCCATTGCCCATCTCGGTTTTCATAATAATAGCTACGGGTTTGCCATTAGCCGATTTTTCTTTTGCCAGTGTCAATCCTCGCTGCACATCTTCCACATCATTGCCATTCATGGTCAGGGTTTGCCAGCCAAATGATTCAAATTTGTTTTTTAAATCATCAAAACCCATAATGTCGGTGGTGCTTCCGTCTATTTGTTGTTTATTAAAATCAACTGTGGCAATTAGGTTATTCACGTTGTAATGACCGGCATACATAATGGCTTCCCAATTTTGACCTTCCTGCAATTCTCCATCGCCCATTAGTGCATATACAAAATGACTGTCGTTATTCAATTTTTTTGATTGAGCAATGCCCACCGCCACAGACAAGCCCTGTCCCAATGAGCCAGTGGCTATTCTAATGCCGGGCAACCCTTCTTCGGTGGCCGGATGCCCTTGCAATCTCGAATCCAGTTTTCTGAAAGTACCCAATTCATTTTTGTCGAAATAGCCCGCGTGAGCTAACGTGGAGTAAAATACCGGAGAAATATGCCCATTGCTCAAAATAAAAACATCTTCGTTTTTTCCATCTTTGTTAAAAGGCATGGCACTGTAATCCATGATATTATGATACAAAACGGTTAAAAACTCGGCACAACCCAATGAACCGCCAGGGTGGCCAGACTGAACGCCATGAACCATTCTAACAATGTCTCTTCTAACTTGGCTAACGATTTCTTTGAGTTGTTGTGCTGATTTCACTGTAATAGATTTGATTGCAAAGGTGCTGATTATATTTATTTAATCGAATATTTGTGGATAGTTATTGGAAAAATCATTGGACGAAAAATTATTGGAAATTACACTGTTGCCCGAACAGGCAGATGGGGTAGAATATTTAGAAAAGGAGATTTGTAAAAAACTGAAAATCAATTCGATAAATGAAATATGTTATCGCATTGAACGCAAATCGCTTGATGCTCGGAAAAAACCAATTGTTTTTACCTACAGGGTTTGGATAGGCTCAAAACAACAAATAACGTCTAATGAAAAACCTTTTAAACCCCTATTAAAAAAACAAAGTAAAACGGCTATTGTGGTTGGATTTGGCTCAGCCGGAATGTTTGCCGCACTTCAATTAATTGCCCAGGGAATAACCCCTTTAGTGATAGAAAGAGGCAAAAAGGTTCGGGAAAGACGACGTGATTTGGCTGCCATTTTTAAAGAAAGAACCATAAACGAAGAAAGTAATTATTGTTTTGGTGAAGGTGGGGCAGGCACATTTAGTGATGGAAAGCTATACACACGAAGCAAAAAAAGGGGCGATATACAGGAGATACTTCAAACTCTGGTAAACCACGGAGCAAAACCCGAAATTTTGTATGAAGCACATCCGCATATTGGCACCAACAAGTTGCCTCAAATCGTTGAAAATATCAGAAAAACCATCGAAAACAATGGAGGACAAGTGCTTTTTGAAACCAAACTCATAAAACTTGAAATTGAGAAAAATCAGGTAAAGGGCATTCATACCAACAAAGGCTTTTTTGCTTCCGACCACGTTATTTTGGCAACCGGTCACTCGGCACGCGATATTTTTGAGATGCTTTATGCTCAAAAAATTGCTATCGAGTCAAAACCATTTGCATTAGGCGTTCGGATAGAACATCCTCAAAATCAAATTGATGGCATACAATATAAGTGCGAAACAAGGGGAATGTATTTGCCCCCAAGCAGTTATTCGTTGGTTACTCAAGCACAGGGTAGGGGAGTGTTTTCATTTTGTATGTGTCCGGGAGGTATCATAGCTCCCGCCATGACCGCACAGCAGGAGGTGGTGGTAAATGGATGGTCACCCAGCAAACGCAATGGAAAGTTTGCAAATAGCGGCTTTGTTACAGAGATAAGACCCGAGGATTGGGCAAAATTTGGCTCAGAAAATCCGTTGGCGGCCATGCATTTTCAACAAGAAATAGAACGACATGCGTATCGTTTTGGTGGAGAAAATTTAAAAGCTCCGGCACAACGTGTGGCTGATTTTGTGAATGGTATTGTATCAAAAGATATTCAGGAAAACAGCTATCAATTGGGAGTTCAATCAACAGATTTGCGAGAAGTTTTGCCAACATTTGTTCACCAACGATTGCGGGAAGCCATCATTCATTTCGGAAAACGTATGAAAGGATTTAATAGCAATGCAGGAGTTTTGGTGGGTGTTGAGTCGAGAACATCCTCACCGGTGCGTATTCCACGCAACCGCGAAACATTGCAACATCCTGATATTAAAGGCTTTTATCCATGTGGAGAAGGTGCGGGTTATGCGGGAGGCATTATGTCGGCAGCATTGGATGGTGTGGCTTGTGCAAGAGCGGTTGGGTAGTTTTGTCAAAAAATCAGAAGGTCGTCATTTATCTGTCAGCGGTCAAAAGTTTGACAATTTAATCTTCTTAAATTCTGTTTTAATCACAACATTTGAATGTCGTTTAACAAAATTTTGTCGTTTTAAAATTTAATTCTATGAAAAAAGTCATTTTAATTTTCGTTTTATTTTTATCAATTCAATCTTTCGCTCAAAATGCTCCAAACCAATTACTTACAGTCCATGAATGGGGTACGTTCACTGCTCGCTACGACCATTTGAGCAGGCCCTATTTGAATGTACATAAAACTGTGGACGAACCAGTACCTGCCTTTGTTTATCATCTTGATTTTGATAGCACATATTATAATGGTTATCCGGGATATGAGAAAACGCAATATTATTTTAGGGGTTTTTTAAAAATAGATGATTTGGTTTCTTCCATCAAAATGGAAACGCCCGTACTTTATTTTTACTGCTCAAAAGGAGTTGAGAATTTGGGGGTTAGCGTAAAATTTAAAACCGGAAGCATTTCAGAATTTTATCCAAAACCTGTTAAGCAAGAAGATACATCTTTGTTTAGATCAAATGTAGGGTTTAATTCTCAAGAACAAACGGTGCTTTCTTTTCGCAAATACAATGGTTTTGCATCGTGGAATATTGACGTGTTACCCCCTCGAGATATAACACCACTAAGTCATTCTGACGATTCGGTTCCAAATATGTGGCTGGCTCCGAGGAAAACAAATTCAAATCTTATCAAATCGAACGGAGAGGTGGAAAAATATATATTTTATCGTGGTTTGGGCGGTTTCGACAATCCCGTAATTCCCAGATATACAGACCAAGGAAATTTGCTTGTAACCAACAATACAGACTCTATTCCCTATGCACTTGTTTACGAAAAAACAAAGGAGGGCAAAATTTACATTTGGGGTGTAAAATCATTACCACAGAATAAGTCAATCTTTTTTGAACGAAGTACTTTTGCCATTACCGAAGCAGAATGGAATGAAAAATATAGGAAGCAGTTTGTTAATTATTTGGTGGATGCGGGCCTTTACGAAGACGAGGCATTGGCAATGCTAAACACGTGGGATGCGAGTTATTTTGGCAAATCCGGTCTCAAAATATTTTGGATTGTACCTCGCAATTTTACCGATACTATTTTGCCAATAGAATTTTCTAAACCCGTTGCCAATCTTGAACGGGTTATGATTGGTCGCACAGAAATTGATGAATACAATAAATTTGACAATGGCTTCATGGTTTCCGATTTAAAAGCTCGTCAAACCGAAGAATGGAATGAAAATCAAAATTTTCAGTTTTTTCCGAATCCTGCCAGCAAAGTCATTTCGCTCAAATCCGATTATTTTCTTCCCCAAATTGTGGAAGTTGAGATTTTAGACTTTTCAGGAAATTTAATTCGAACAGAGAGTGTTAGGCTGTTGCCAGCTTTTTCAACCCAAATAAATGTGGGTGATTTGGAAACTGGAATGTACCTTTTTAGGGTAAAAGATAAATCGGAATCAACCCGAATTTTTGTTACCAAAGAATAGTCTATTTGAGTCAGTTTAAACCTACCTTAACTCAAATAAACTGCCATATCACCTTTTTTGTTTTGCTCAAAACTGATATGTTCTTGAAGCGTAGTGGCCAGCGATATGCCTACAAAATCGGCTTTTACCGGGAAGTTGGTATGATCTCTGTTTGCCAAAACCGCCGTTTGCAGGGTCGATGGGTTTTGTGCCAAAATGGGCAAAGTGCCATACATCAGTGTTTTGCCGCTATTCAGCACATCATCAACCAATATCACAGCATTATTTTCAATATCAGCAGGGCATGTAAGTTTAATTTTGTCAATAGAAGGACTGTCTTTGCTCAATTTTATGGTGCCGGAAACAATGCTCAGTTTTGATATTTTCTGTAATTCTTTTGAGAGTAATTGGCCAATAATCACCCCTTTTTGCTCAATGCCTATTATTATGATTTGGGTGGCATTGTAGTTTTTTTCAAGAATTTGCCAAGCCATTCGGTTAATTTTTATCTCGATTTCCGAGTGTGTAAGAATCAGATTTTTTTGTTTCGAAACTGTCATACAGCCACTTGTTTAACCTCCTCCAGAAAAAGAGCGTGTAGTTTTAAAACCTGTTTTATTAATGAAAAACTGCTCGAGTTTTTAATTACAAAATCGGCGTGTTTCAGACGCTCTTTGTCGCTCAGTTGGTTTTCTATGCGTTTCAAAACTTCTTCACGTCTTAGGTTGTCTCTTTTGGTAATTCTGTCCAATCGCACGTCAATAGGGCTGGTAACCACAATCAATTTATCCAAATTTTTGTAGCTTTGAGCTTCAATAAGCAATGCAGCTTCTTTTATGGAGTATGGATGGCCGGCTTCCTCCTGTTTTTTCGACCAGTTTTCATAATCGTTAAAAACTGCAGGATGCACAATCTGGTTCAGAATTTTGAGCTGAGCCGGATTGTTAAAAACCAATTTTGATAGGTAGGCCCTATCTAATTCACCCTCTTTATTGTATGCATCCCATCCAAATGCCAATCGGATGTTTTTTTTAAGGGTTTCATCCTCATGCATTAATTGTTTGGCACGATTATCGGCATTGTAAACGGGTATTCCCAAATGAGAAAAAATGTTGCAAACGGTTGATTTTCCTGAACCGATGCCACCTGTTATGCCAATTTTTAAATAATTTATCAAAATTATTTTGTGGGTTTCTCGCCATTCAAAGCCATAGAGGCCTCCATAGAAACAGCAGATTTATCAATTCTAAGTTTTCCCCCATCTTCCACTTCAATAATAAAAGTGGTTTCTTTTATCTCAGATATTTTGCCATGAATGCCTCCGCTGGTAATCACTTTATACCCTTTTTTCAATTCCTCGCGGTAGGCTTGTTGCAATTTGTTTTTTTTCATTTGTGGACGTATCATAAAAAAATACATCACCAAAAACATAGCACCCAGCATAACCATCATGCTGAATCCACCACCTCCGCCGGCAGCATTGCCCTGCAATAAAACTATATCCATTTATTTTTTTTTTATTATTCTGAAACCTCAGCACTAAAACTCAATTCTGTTCTTGGTGGGTTGGTGTTGGCCACAACGGTTACTGTTTTGTGTTGCGAACCGCTTTTGTTTTCGCTGTTAAATTCTAAGGTAACAAAGCCTGATTCACCTGGAGCAATCGGCTCCTTGCTGTATTCGGTGGCTGTGCAGCCACACGATACCTGAACATTCCCAATAACCAATTCTTTATTTCCAACATTCTTAAATCGGTATTTCCAATTTACTTTCGAACCTTGTGTGATGTTGCCAAAATCGTGGTGGGTTTCTACCCACTCAAACTGAGCCTCCGCATTTTGAGCATTGGGGTTTGATGCCGTCTTGTTATTTTCGGTAATGTCGCTGTTGCTTTTTGTGCAGCCAATCATAGCTGTCACTATTAAACCTAAAACAAAGAGAATTGTCCTGTTTTTCATCTGAAAATTGTTTAAAAATACGCTGGCAAAATTAGAAATTTTGATACTTATCCAACCATGCCGCGGCCTTTTTTTATCAATCTATTTTCGGCTTTTAGCTGCTTTTGCAGTTTGTCTAAAATGCCATTAACAAACTTGCTGCTTTGTGGAGTGCTGTATTCTTTGGCAAGCTCCAAATATTCGTTCATGGTTACTTTTATGGGGATGTATGGAAAATCCACAAACTCTGTAAGTGCCATGGTCATAAGCACCATGTCGGTTTTGGCAATCCTATCTTTATCCCATTTTGCTGCCGATGAGGCAATCATGTTTTCAAATTCGGCGGTGTTCCTCACTGATTTATCAAACAATTGTTCGGCAAATTCCCAATCTGTCTCATCGTCTTTTGATGGCACTCTGGCTTTTTTACCTCGACAAAGGTCTTTTACATAGCTTTTTACCGCTTTTTTGATTGCATCTTTTTCATCTTCCCAAAGCATATCTATCTCTTCCATTTGATGATTGAATTCTTCCATCTCGTCAATCACAAATTCATAGATAGATATCAATGCAGCTTGTGCTTCTTCTTCAGTTAGTTCTGTTTTCGATAAAAACTCGGCAAATCGCTCATCTGCTCTAATTTTTCTGTACGTATTTCTGAGCAATTCGTCTTGCGTTTCCCATTTGTAGTTTGGTCGTGCCAAATGCGATGCAACTTCTTCGTTTTGAACAATTTTTTCATACAAGCCATTAAAATTTAAGGCTTTATATGCACTTATATCTTCCGCTTTTGGCAAATACATAGTATCGCTCGGGTCGAGTTTTGTTCGTATAAAATGGATTAACTCTAACGGAAACAAAACGACTGTAAAAAAGTTGTTATCAATGCTTCTGATAGAATTTTTGAGATAGGATTTTGCTTTGTTCATGCTACCTGTTTCATCTTGCAAATGGGCATAAACTACCTGAAAAACTTTGATACGAATAAGTCGTCTGTTGAGCATACTTTTTTAAAGGGGTGCAAAAATAGGTTTTTAGGCCAAAGCTATGCGTTGCCCGAAAACAAAAAGTCTATTTCTTGTGATTTTAATCCAAATCGGTCGCCCAAATTGTTGTTTGTTAAGCTACCTTTATACATATACACTCCTTTTCTAAGGCCTTTATCGGCCCAAATATAACTGTAGAAGCCACCTTCGTTGGCAATTTCAATAATCAATGGTGCCAAAATATTGCTGAGAGCATAGCTTGCGGTGCGACTCACTCTGGAGGCAATGTTTGGCACACAGTAGTGCAAAACATCATGTTTCATAAATGTCGGATTTTCGTGATTTCTTATCTCGCTGGTTTCAAAACAGCCGCCCTGGTCAATCGACACATCGACAATCAACGAATGTGGTTTCATTTTTTGCACCATTGTTTCGGAAACTACAATGGGGCTGCGGCCTGCACCGCTTCGCAATGCACCAATGGCCACATCGCATTGCGAAAGTGCTTTTTGCAAAATATGCGGCAATAAGGTGGATGAGTTCAACCTTCTACCAATAGATGCCTCTAAGCGGCGGAGCCTGTGTAGCGAGTTGTCGAAAACGGTTACGTGTGCCCCGAGGCCAAGGGCGGCTCTAACCGCATATTCGCCCACCGAGCCGGCTCCAATTATTACTACATCTGTAGGTGGTATGCCGGGTATTCCGCCAATAAGTTCTCCTTTGCCATTGGTGGCAGAGTTGCTCATCAAATATTCTGCAGCTATTAAAACAGAGGCACGTCCGGCAATTTCGCTCATAGCCCTTATTATGGGCAATGTGCCAGCATCATCTCTAAAAAATTCGTAGGCAACTGCCGTAATTTTTTTTCGAGAGAGATGCAGAAGTGTTTCTTTTTTTAAATCGGCCAATTGAAGTGCAGAAACCAATATCTGTCCGGGTTTCATCATTTCAATTTCTTCCGAAGTGGGTGGTGCCACTTTCAAAACAATATCTCCGCTAAAGGCCGACTCGCGGTCATATACAATTTGGCCGCCAAGATTGCTGTATTCAATGTCCGAAAAATTGGCTTTTTCACCCGAACCTATTTCAATTTTTACCTCGTGTCCGTTATTTACCAACAATTCTACCGATAATGGAGAAAGTGATATTCTACGCTCTTGGTAGGTTATTTCTTTGGGTACCGAAATGCACAGTCGATTGTTTTTTAGATGCTGATGTTGAAGTTTTTCCTGAGGCTGCAGGCTGGCCTGTTTTGCCAAATCGGACAGTGTTTTTTTTGAAAATTCTTCCATACTTCTCCTTGTCTCAATACAATTTTTAGGTGCAAAAACACATATTATCTCACCGATAGTGGTTGATGGATTCAAATGTACATTAACCAATCGGAAAATAAGTGGTTGGTTTGTGCATGTGCATAAAATTTTAGTGTTTTAGGCACCAAACATTGACAGCAGTGCAAACCTTGAATCAAAAAAAAATCAAACTTTTCTTGTCTATAAATGTGTTCGTTTGTAGAAAAAATTATTTTCGCCGTTCGCAATTATTATGCTATTTGGACGTTCAAAAAATATTTATGGAAGGTTTGAGAAAAATACTTTTGATTTCTGTTGGTTTTGTGTTTGGCAGCATCACGTTGTTTGCCGAAAATGAGGTAGAAAAATCTGATTCGGCAAGTAGTGTGGAGGTTGTTCCTACACAATCGGAAGGACAGTCTATACAAGAAACTCAAAGATATTTCAGCACCGAAATCACCCTATTTGATGACAACAAAATTCCTGTTGACAGTTCCTTATTTTTTAGTCATGTAAGTACATTGGAGTTTCAAATACCACTTGATTTTAATAGTGAAGTGAAACGATATATTGATTATTTTGGAACAAGCTGGCAAACCAAATTGAAAGAAATGATACACCTTAGCGAGTATTATTTTCCGATATACGAAACCGTTTTTGATAAATACAACTTGCCACTCGAACTAAAATATGTTAGTGTTATAGAAAGTGCATTAAATCCTTATGCGGTTTCACGCAGTGGTGCAGTGGGTTTGTGGCAATTTATGCCCTATACCGGAAAGATTTATGACCTTCAAATTGACAGATATCAAGACGAACGACGAGATGTGGAAAAAAGCACCGAAGCGGCTGCCGGATATTTTAGCGATATGTCTAAACGATTTGATGATTGGTTGGTGGTGATAGCCAGCTACAATTGTGGCCCAGGCAATATCAACAAAGCCATAAACAGAGCCGGCGGCAAAACCGGATTTTGGGAAATTTATCCATATTTACCAAGCCAAACACAGCACTATATTCCTTCTTTTATTGCAGTAGCTTATTTGATGAATTTTTATGAGCATTATGGCATATTCCCGGCTTGGGTAGAGCAACCCCAAAGCGATGTTTTAAAGGTTTCGTGCACGCCAGATTATAATTTGCAAGCCATCTCTGATTTGATTGGCATTTCAATAGAGGACATCAGAAAACTGAATCCGGCTTTAAAAACAGATAATATTCCGGCAAACGTTGCGAATATGGAATTGGCTTTACCAACAGATAAGGCTTTGGTTTTTTGGGAGAAAGAGGGAGAAATTTTGACTTTGAGCGAAACGTACAAACCTCAATTAAGCGAAGTAGAATACATCGTAAAACGAGGTGATTCATTGCCCGCCATTGCCAATAAAAATGGTTGTTCGATTGATGAAATAAAGGAGTGGAATGATTTAAAATCAAATACTATTCATCCTGGAAATAAACTGAAATTGTATCTGTAAAATGAATAAAGGTGCAGTTGTTTTTTTACTCATTTTGTTTTTTTGGTCGTGCGAAAAGAAAGAAGATACCTTCTATGGTCTTCCGTCTGCCTACGGCAATATTGGCGAATTAGCCGTTATATCTGATGATAGCGTAATAATTGCAACCTCAACCACACTCGAGTCTGTTTTTCAAAAATCTATTGAGGGACTTCCGACTCATTTGCCAATTTTTCGATTAAACATTAAGCCTTTGAGCGAAGCCAACAATATGCACCTGAGAAACTATAATTTGTGCGTATTGTTTGATGCTTCCAAACCCGAGGTGTATAAAGATTTGTTTGGAGATAGCGTGGTTTTATCCTTTCAAAAAAAGTTAAAAGAGGGCAAACAGATATTGCTTTATAAAGACTTATTCGCCACTCCGCAAAATGTTATTTTGGTTATTGGCAATAATTCTTCCGAAATAA
This sequence comes from Flavobacteriales bacterium, assembly GCA_020635395.1. Taxonomy (NCBI): domain Bacteria; kingdom Pseudomonadati; phylum Bacteroidota; class Flavobacteriia; order Flavobacteriales; species Flavobacteriales bacterium. The sequence goes on along the minus strand of JACJZV010000005.1, from coordinate 100,776 downwards.
AATCTTTGCTCGAAAAACATCAGAATCAATTAATTGATTATGCAAAAGAATCAAACCGAATCAATACAAGGAAAGAAATTTATGGGGGAGGGGTGAATAAAAATCTACTTTTAGATTCGATGCTAAAAGTGTATGGATATGGCATTGCTAGACCAGGAGGATATAGAAAGAGTATAATAGAGACCGATAGTTTTTATGGTTTCGGAAAATATCCAAACGAGGTTTGGCAGGGTTTTTACATTTATAGCGAAGATTTTAAAGATTCATCACAGCTTAAACAAAGTGCTATTATATCTCGAAGAAACCGTGTACTGAAGGAGAAAGTGCAACAAGCGGGCAATGGCATTGATGGCGGAGTAGCCTATATGGGTACCGACGAAAAAAATGTTGTTGTGTCATCATCTGTCAAGACTATAAATGGACTATATACCGTTGAAACTCGCGGCTGGTGGGAAATGGTAAACGGCATTATGGGCGGCCCCTTTGTTAGTTATACCTATTTGTGTCCGAAGATTAACAAAATTGTAACAGTTGATTGTATCGTTTTTGCACCAGACGGAAAATTTGGTTCATATTTGAGGGAGGCAGAAATAATAGCCACTACATTTGCCGAAAAAAAATGAAAATTAGATTAGGCATTTTTGCCAGCGGCAATGGTTCAAACGCTATTAATTTGAATCGATATTTTCAAAACCATTCACATATTGAGGTTTCAAAAATTTATTGCAACAATCCGGTGGCTGGTGTCATTACCAAATCTTTTTCAAACGATATACCATGTCATATTTTTACCAAAAGTCAATTACAAAATGATTCATTGTTGGAGCAACTGATATATGATCGAATAGACGTGATTGTGCTTGCCGGATTTTTATGGCTTATACCTAGTGCTTTTGTAAAACAATTTCCAGATAAAATTATTAATATCCATCCTGCTTTGTTGCCCAAATTTGGTGGAAAAGGCATGTATGGAATGCGGGTGCATGAAGCCGTGATAGACGGAGGAGAAAAGCAATCGGGTATTACTATTCACAAGGTGGATGATAAGTATGACAATGGTGATATGCTTTTTCAGGCACATTGCACCGTTGACGCGGATGACACGGCTGATTCATTAGCCCAAAAAATACATCTCTTAGAATACGAACACTTTCCGAAGGTGGTGGAAGAATATTGTCTTCGTATGGTTTGATTTTGCCCAATTGCAGCCGTCTCTTTCAAAAGAGCTTCATGAACTATGTCATGCAAAAAACTAATTTGTATCAGTTCTAAATAATTGCTTAGATTTACATGGGGAAAACAAAAACTTTATTCTTTTTAAAAAGAAAGTATTTTTGCCCAAACTTAAAAACAGGTAAGTTTAATGTCATAAAGGCATTTAATCTGTTGAGAATTAAAAGATTAATGAATAACTTTTCTTTAATAAAAAGTATGCAATATCGGTTTTTTAAGGTGGTATTTTTATCACTTTTTGTCCTTGTATCAGGTTTACGAGTTTCGGCTCAACTGAAAATTACTCAAAGTGCAACAGGAATGGAAGTTTCCGAGGCAACGGTAAAGGCCGGAGAGGATTTGTTTAAAAACAAGTGTAAAGCCTGTCACGCTTTGGACAACAAAATGGTAGGCCCTGCACTTAAAGGAGTTACAGAGCGAAGAAGCGTTGAGTGGCTTCTGAAATGGGTTAAAAATAACGAGGAGCTCCGAAAAAGCGGAGATGCCGATGCAAATGCAATCTATAAAGAATTCAATGGGGTGGCCATGAATGCATTCCCAGACTTAACAGATGATCAAATTAAGTCTATTCTGATGTACACCGAAAATGGTCCTTTGGCACAAGCTGCTGCAACATCAACAGCTGCCGAGGAAGTGAGTCCGAGTTTGTTTAAAAATTCAAACTGGATGCTGCTTTTGTTAGCCATTTTAATTTTCATTGTTATTGTTTTGATAATCAAAACGTTAAATCTAGTTACCAAAGTTACCGGAAAAGAAGTTGTGCCTTGGGGAAATATTAATGCCGGATTGTTTCTATTGTTCTTAATTGTTGGTATGAGCTTGGCGTTTTGGGAGGTTTCCATACATGGCAAGTATGTGCTAATATATCATGCGGCATCTGAGCATGGAAAAGATATTGACAAGATGATGCGGATAACCTTCCTAATCACTGGGATTGTATTCGTTGTTACTCAAATCCTTCTGTTTTGGTTTGCATTCAAATATCGAGCTAAAAAAGGGGTTAAGGCCTTATACTACCCACACAACGATGCGTTAGAAATTGCTTGGACGGCTTTACCTGCAATAGTACTGACACTATTGGTTTTAGGTGGTCTTAAAACTTGGAAAAAAATAAACAAAGCACCTGCGGAGGGAACAGCACAAATTGAAGTTTTTGCTCAGCAATTCGAATGGAAAGTGCGTTATCCGGGTGCAGATAACAAATTGGGGAATGCCAATTATGTATTGATTTCGGAAACGACAAACCCACTTGGTGTTGCCGTTAGCTCGAGAAACGAAGTGCTTTTGGCAAAATTGAGAAGTGATATACACGATTTTGACTCAATGATTCAGATGTTGGGTCACGATGAAGGAAAATTGCGTGCTCGATTGGGTGGATTAGTTGGTAAAGAGCGAAGAGATTTGTTGGCCCAAATAGATCATTATGCCTCTGGTAAAGAAAAGGCAAGACTTGAATTGCAGATTCAACGTCGTAAAACTCAAATTGAACGTATTGAAGAAGCTATAAAACAAGGCACTTGGTTTGACAAAACAGGTGACGATGACATTATTGGTGATGAAATTCATTTGGTGGTTGACAAGCCTGTGACATTCAAGTTTAGAGCCCGTGATGTAATACATAGTGCTTTAATGAAAGAATTTAGAGCTCAAATGAACGTGGTTCCTGGCATCCCAACTCAATTCACTTTTACGCCTACGGTAACAACCGCTGCTAAACGCGACCAATTGGCAAATCAAGAATTTGATTATTACATCATTTGTAATAAAATATGCGGTGATGGTCACTACAACATGCGTATAAAAATCGTTGTTGAAACTCAGGATGAATATAACCTCTGGATGGAGAAACAAAAAGGCTACTTTATGGCCGAAAAAGTGGAAGAAACTCCTGCTGTAGCACCAAGTGACACCACACAGCATGAAGTAGTAGCAACTGAACCATTAGCAGCCGTTAAATAATTTAAAGACAACACATTAAATAAAAGTAATAAAGATGAGCAACGATCACGGACATCACGAACATCATAAGCAAAGCTTCATTTCGAAGTATGTGTTTAGCATGGATCACAAAATGATTTCCAAACAATTCCTTATTACGGGAATTATTATGGGAGTTATGGGTGTGGCCATGTCCATAATGTTTAGACTTCAGTTGGCTTGGCCGGATACTAATTTCCCTATTCTTAATTGGCTTTTTGGTGATAAATGGGCTGCCAACGGTCGGTTAGATCCCGGATTTTACATGGGCTTGGTTACCATTCACGGTACCATAATGGTGTTTTATGTGTTAACAGCAGGATTAAGCGGAACATTCTCAAACCTACTTATTCCGTTGCAAGTGGGAGCAAGAGATATGGCCTCACCGTTTATGAATATGCTTAGCTACTGGTTCTTCTTCTTATCAAGTGTTGTGCTTATGTCGAGCATGTTTGTGGCCACTGGCCCTGCATCTGGCGGATGGACAATTTATCCTACTTTGAGTGCTATTGAAGAAGCAATGCCGGGTTCGGGCATGGGTATGACCCTGTGGTTGATTGCCATTATTCTTTTTGTTGTATCTGCTCTTTTAGGGGGTATAAATTATATTGCTACCATCCTTAATATGCGAACCAAAGGTATGTCGATGAATAGATTGCCCTTGACTATTTGGGCATTTTTCCTAACAGCCATTTTGGGTCTTCTGTCCTTTCCGGTGCTTTTAGGTGGAGGTCTTTTGTTGATGTTTGACAGAATGGCCGATACAAGTTTTTACGTATCAGAGGTATTTATTAAAGGTGTCGGAGCTTTGGAGCAAGTAGGTGGAAGCCCTATTCTATTCCAACACTTATTCTGGTTCCTTGGTCACCCAGAGGTGTATATCATCATTATGCCGGCTTTGGGTATAACATCAGAAGTTATTGCTGTAAATGCAAGAAAACCAATTTTTGGATATACCGCCATGGTTATTTCGTTGATGGGTATCTCTATACTTTCGTTCTTGGTTTGGGGGCACCACATGTTTATAACAGGTATGTCTCCGGTGTTGGGAACATTGTTTTTAATCATGACATTGATTATTGCCGTGCCGTCTGCGGTAAAGACCTTCAACTATCTGGCCACTTTGTGGAGAGGTAGCATTCGTTATACCAACGGTATGATGTTTGCCATCGGTTTGGTTTCGTTGTTTATCACTGGAGGTTTAACGGGTTTATTCTTAGGTAATGCAGCGTTAGATATAACCCTTCACGATACCTATTTTGTTGTAGCTCACTTCCACTTAGTAATGGGTAGTTCTGCCATATTTGGTATGATGGCAGGTATTTATCATTGGTATCCTCGTATGTTTGGTCGCATGATGAATAGGCCTTTAGGTTATCTCCATTTTTGGATGACATTCATTGCCGCGTATATGGTATTTTTCCCAATGCACTTTCAAGGTTTGGCGGGTGTGCCACGTCGTTACTATGAGTTTAGCCTATTGCCCGAGTTTCAAGTGTGGTGGGATGTAAATGTATTTATCAGCTTAGGTGCTATTTTGGGTGGCGTTGCTCAGATTATTTTCCTTTACAACTTCTTTAGCAGCATTTTCTTTGGAGAAAAATCAGAGCAAAACCCATGGAAAGCCAACACATTGGAATGGACTGCTCCTGTAGAACATATCCATGGCAACTGGCCAGGTGCAATACCAACGGTTTATCGTGGGCCTTACGAATATAGCCGCCCTGATATGGATGAAGATTATCTTCCGCAAAACGTTCCAGATATGGGTTCGGCAGAGGAAGTGCATATAAAACCAGTTACTCCTATAGTTGAGGATGCTAAAGAACCATCGGGTGAAAACGTTGTTTTCTTTAGCCTATTGAAAAATTGGTTAGGTTTAAATAAAGCCTAAATTGTTTACCCGTCGGTTTTACGATCGATATTGTAAACTCACCATAATAGGGATTATTTTTCTCTTTTTTATAGGGGGAATGGTTCGGATAACGGGTGCAGGAATGGGATGTCCTGATTGGCCAAAATGCTTTGGACAATGGGTTCCTCCGACGGATGAAAGCCAATTGCCAGACAATTTTGAAAAAGAATTTATTGCAAAAAGAAAAATAAAAAATAGCCGTTTGGCAGATATTTTGAAAACATTCGGATTTGATAATAAAGCGTCTATTGTTGCTTCAACAAATGTTGAGAGCATAGAGCCTTTTAATGTCCGAAAAACCTACACCGAATATGTAAACCGTTTGTGGGGTGCCATTACAGGAATATTTGCATTGATTGCCACTTTATCTTCTTTTCAATTTTGGAAAAAACAACGAGCCGTCACTTTCTTCAGCTTATTGGGGGTATTATTTGTGGCCTTTAACGGATGGTTGGGTTCTGTGGTGGTAGATACCAATCTTTTAGGAGGTATTGTAACTATTCATTTTCTCTTGGCTTTTGGGGCAATTACCAGTTTTATGTTGGCCTATTATTGGGGAAAAGAAGTGGAGGGAAAAACCACGGTATCATTGAAAGCATTGATAATAATGTCAGTACTTTTATCTTTAATACAACTAATTCTTGGCACTTCGGTTCGAGAAAAAATTGATATTTTAGCGATGAATGGTGTATCTATTGGCCTCGATAATTTTGGCAAAATAGGGGAGTCTTTTACCATACATCGAATAATATCATTTGTTGGTTTGGCATTAACCATACTTGTTTGGCAACTCAACAGAAAAGGAACGAACAGACCACGCACAAGTTTGATTCTATTGTCGATAGTGGCAATGATTCTACTCCAAATTTTAACTGGAGTTCTTAATATACGAATGAGTTTTCCGGCTGTTGCACGCCTATTGCACATTGTTTTCGGAAGTCTCACTTTGGTTGGTTTCATCTATTTGACAATCCAAGAATTGAAATCAGAAATTCTAAATACCGATAAGAAGTGAACAGAGCAATATCCATATCGTCAGTGAGTTGGTCGGCCAAATTGGTTGATTACCATCAATTGGCAAAAACCCGCTTAACTTTTACGGTAGTTCTTTCTGCCGTATTGGGCTTTCTTATTGCCGCAAATGCCGAGACAAATTATAGCCATTTGTGGGCATTGATTTTTGGTGGTTTTTTGGTGGTTGCTTCGTCCAATGGGTTGAATCAAATCATTGAAAAAGATTTTGACAAATTAATGGTAAGAACCAACAATCGACCCGTTGCAAAAAATAGGATGTCTGTTGCAGAAGCAGCAACTTTCTGCATTATATCTGGGGTTTTAGGAGTTTATATTTTAGGAACATACCTAAATACTTTAAGTGGTATTTTAGGCCTTTTTGCTCTTTTGAGTTATGCCTTTTTATATACCCCGCTCAAAAGAATAAGCCCCATTGCAGTTTTTGTGGGAGCTTTTCCTGGAGCCATACCACCCCTGTTGGGTTGGGCTGCTGCCACTGGAAGTTTACCGCTTGCTGCATGGGTAATTTTCGCTATTCAATTTGTTTGGCAATTCCCTCATTTTTGGTCTATTGCATGGATTTTGGATGAAGATTATCAGCGTGCAGGATACAGACTTTTACCATCAAGGATGGGAAAAGATAAGAAAACCGGAAGGCTGACAATTTGGTATATTTTAGTTTTGATAAGCATTAGCATTTTACCTTTTGTTTTAGGTATAACGGGCATTGTTTCGCTCATAATTGCTATTATCTGTGGAATCTTTTTTTTACATCAAGGAGTTAAGTTTTATAAATCATGCAGTACAAAAGATGCAAAACGGTTGATGTTTTATTCAATTGTTTACAATCCGGTAGTGTTGCTTGCATTTGTTTTGGATAAGATATAAAATATGCTTTTGGCAGAATCGCAAAAAATAGGGAATAACGAATATGGGGTTCAACCTCGTAAGTTTTCGCTGTGGTTGCTCATAATGAGTATGTGCATGTTTTTTGCCGGTTTAACAAGCGTTATCATTGTTCGGATGTCTGAAGGAAATTGGTTTAAATTTGATTTACCTTCTGAGTTTGTGTGGTCCACTTTGGCAGTTGTATTAAGCAGTTTGACAATGATTTTGGCCTATAAATCAGCCAAGAAGGACAACCTTTTAGCCACCCAAATTTTTTTGGGACTTACCCTAATGCTGGGTTTGACCTTTGTTTTTCTTCAAATAAATGGATTTGAAACCTTGAATAGTCATGGAATTTTCTTTGCTCCCAAAAAGGGAAGTCAAGGTGGAATGATTTCCGGATCATTCGTATTTCTTTTGGTTGCAGCTCACTTGGCTCACCTTGCCGGAGGAATCATTTTTATTTTAGTCGTTTTTGTAAAGAGTTTTTTATATAAAGTTCATAAAAAGAATACATTGTCTATCAGCATGTGCAACACATACTGGCACTTTGTTGGAATCTTATGGCTTTATTTATACATGTTTTTATATTTAGCACCGAAATTATTACTGTAGATTATGTCGAATCACACTGTAAATACATTATCCACATGGGCTGGCGGTAAGTCACCGTTTAAAATTAGTTATGGCAAACTGATGATGTGGTTTTTCTTGCTTTCTGACGCTTTTACTTTTTCATCGCTTTTGGTAGGCTACGGAGCCGTTCGGTTCTCGAAAGACGCCGTGCCCGAAGAAAAAATGGAAATGGTACGTCAAAAGTTAAAATTCAATGACAACGTGGCCAATTATGCTGCAGGAGCAGTTGCTACAACCCACGATGCTACAGATGCACACGGTGTAGCCGAAGGTCATGAAGATGCTGGACACCACTTTATCAGTGCTTTGCGAAGCGAAGGGGTTTTTTCTGCCGACCACTGGCCGGCACCGGAATTGGTGTTCAACCACTTCCCATTTCTTCATGGAAGACATTTGCCGCTTATGTTTGTGAGTTTAATGACTTTTATCCTGATTCTCAGTAGTGTAACGATGGTTTTGGCAGTAGAAGCCGGACAGCGAATGGATAAGAAGAATGTGCAGAAATATATGATTTATACCATTATTGGCGGTGCAATGTTCTTGGGCTGTCAGGCTTGGGAGTGGACTCAGTTTATTGGAGAAGGAGCAACTTTAAACGGAAACCCATTTGGACCCGTAACTTTTGCTGCATTGTTCTTTTTAGTAACCGGATTCCACGGTTTCCACGTTTTGAGTGGTGTGGTTTTGAATATTGTAATTTTCTTGAACGTTGTTAAAGGAACTTATGAAAAACGCGGACATTATGAAATGGTTGAAAAAACCGGACTATACTGGCACTTTGTTGATTTGGTTTGGGTATTTGTTTTCACATTCTTCTACCTTATATAGTTTTTGAATTAAAAAAATTAGTTAAAAATGGCACATCACAGCAACGAACCTGTTAATATTCACGATGAGGTAAATTACGACCCAACAGTTTGGGTTCCAAAAGCTCATTCGCATGGCACTAAAGCTTTAATGCAAACGTTTCTTTTGCTTTCAGTAATAACGATTGTTGACATTATTCTTTACTTTTCTATCGATCCGGGAATGACGCGAAACGTTATTTTTATTGGACTTGGAATTGTTAAGGCAGCATTCATTGTGTATGTTTTTATGCACCTAACGTATGAACAAAAAGCATTGAAAATGTCTATTGTTTTGCCAATGATTTTGGTGTTGTACCTTATTGCTTATTTGCTTTGGGACTCCGATTTTTGGCATTTCTTAAACTACTAATTTTTGTAGGTGGATACTACCAAAAGAGGTAAACTTTATTTAGCTCTTCTGCTCATTGTTCCTGTTTTGCTATTCTTTTGGTGGCACAATGCAAAACAAAAATTTACTGCCTGCGATGTTCAGGGTAGTTTTTATGCCTTGAAGAGCGAGGTATCAGAAGAGATGCTCAACTCTTCAAAAAACAACTTCTTTGTTAGAAATGACAGCGTTTTTGAGGCGTGGACTCTCCGAGATTTTCATTTGAAAGATCAAACGGGTCGCGAGGTTTCATTGGCTGATTTTAAGGATAAAATAATTGTGGCAAACTTCTTTTATGCAAGTTGCCCCAAGATTTGCCCCAAAATGAATTCCAACCTTAAACTTGTGGTAGATCAATTTGCCGAGCATCCTGATGTCGTTTTTCTCTCACATACCGTAGATCCCGAAAACGACTCGGTATCCGTTTTGGCAGATTATGCCAAAGCCTATGGTTACCCAACAAGCAAATGGTATTTTCTGACTGGAGATAAAGACGAAATATACGATTTGGGATTAAACCATTACCACGCGGCAACGCCCGAAGGAGACGGGAAAACAGATTTTTTTCATAGCACCATGGTGTTTACAGTTGACCCCAAAGGCCGAATGCGTGAATATTTTGAAACGTATGAAAACCCCCATTTTGTTAATGAATTAAAAGCCAGCATTAAAAACTTAATCGCTGAATACCATTTTCCGGAAAACTATAAAAAGGATGAAAAACGATAAACTAGTTTTTAGAATTGCATTAGCCGTTTCGGCTTTAGTTTTTGTTTTGGTTATCATCTTAAACCGAAAATTGATTACTCCCCCAGAAACTCCGGCATTTGTTTTTCAATTTCCTAAAATCATTGCAGCTATAAATGCCGTTTGTTCGGTTTTGTTAATTCTAAGTTTTAGGGCTATTAAACAAAAAAAGGTTGCTTTGCATAAAAAGTATAACCTTACCACGTTTGCATTATCAGCATTGTTTTTAATCTTTTATGTTACTTTTCATTTTTTTGTTGATGAAACTACATTTGGTGGCACGGGCATCGTTCGTCCGATTTATTATTTTATACTTATAACACATATCGTTTTGGCTGCTATAATTTTACCACTTATTCTTATGTCGTTTTATTATGGACTAAATAACAAAGTGGAAAAGCATCGAAAACTGGTAAAATGGACTTTCCCATTGTGGCTATATGTAACTGTTTCTGGAGTGATTGTTTATTTTATGATAAGTCCACATTATCCTTTTTAAATAAAAGTTGAAAAGTACTATTCAATATTTTCTGCAAAGAATGTTGGGCATGACTGCCTATCTTAAAATATTTTCGTGGTACAAAATAAAAACACTTAAAAACGATAAAGGCGAAAACGATTTTTTCTTTTTCCTCAATTTAATTCCAGCTAATTCTGATGTGTTGGACATTGGTGCAAACATCGGAATCATGGCATACTACCTATCTAAAAAGGCTGCACAAAACAAGGTTATTGCTTTTGAGCCAATGCCCCAAAACTTGCAAACCCTGCATTGGGTAAAATCTAAATTCAACCTTAAAAATTTGACCATTTTAAATTTGGCTTTGGGCAACCAGAATGGGGAAATTGAAATGGTGCTTCCGGTGGTTGATAAGGTCAAAAAACAAGGTTTAAGTCATGTACTTACTGATGAAATCAAAGAATTTAACGAAGGCGAAACATTTAAGGCCAAAATGTGCAAACTCGACGACATACAGGAACTTGTAAAGCTAAATATTAAAGCAATAAAAATTGATGTTGAAAATTTTGAGTACCAGGTTTTTAGAGGTGCTGAGTCAATTTTGAAACAACACAAACCAATTATTTACTGCGAGCTTTGGGACAATAAAAATCGTTACGATTGCTTTGATTATTTAACCTCGCTTGGGTATAAAATTATGGTAAAACAAGACAATGATATTGTTGAGTTTGATGCCAAAAATCATACTACGCAAAACTTTTTCTTTGTTCATTATTCAGCTAATTTTGTGGCATGAAGAAAGCATTTCTGAGGATTTTTATACTTGTGCTTTTTGTTTCTGTATTTATGTGCGGGGCAGAGGTTTATGCTCAATGTCCAATGTGCCGCAGTGCAGTAGAATCTGCAATGCAGAATGAGGGCAACAAAGTAGGAGTGGGGCTAAACAAAGGCATTTTATATCTGTTGGCAACGCCATACATCATTGTTGCTTTTATCGGAACGCTTTGGTACAAAAAGAATAAACGTACGCGAAATGCCTAAATCAGGTTTGTCAGCATTTATGGGCGGCAAATGCCCTCAGTGCCGCCGTGGGTCTATATTTACAGGAAGTTTGTTCAGCAAAAAATTTAAAGATGTTCACGAGCATTGCCCAAGTTGTGGAGTGAAATTTGAGCAAGAACCCGGTTTTTTTTGGGGGGCAATGTATTTTAGCTATGCACTTATTGTGGGTATGCTCATTGTCTTATCGGTTATCATGTTTACCCTATACGATGACCCATCGTTAACCCTTTTGGCCATAGTAATTATTGCAGCCGTGGTTCTGTTTTTGCCTTTTATTGTTCGGCTTTCTCGACTGTTGTTAATTTATATAGCGGCACCATACAGAAGGTATAAAGGGAAATAGATTGAGTTTAATTTTGCTGAATTAAACCCAATCTTTATCAAATCAATTCACTATTCCCCATCTACTTTAGCACCAACTCCGTCCATCATTTTGGCTTTTACCTGGTTTTCAATTTCTTCCATCATTTCAGGATTGTCCAACAAAAGTTTTCGCACAGCATCACGGCCTTGGCCTAGTTTTGTGCCATTATAACTAAACCAACTTCCGCTTTTTTGAACCACTTCGGCATCGGTTGCCAAATCAAGCACTTCGCCCGATTTTGAAATACCTTCTCCATACATAATATCAAACTCCACAACCCTAAAAGGTGGTGCCACTTTATTTTTAGCCACTTTTACTTTTACGCGGTTTCCAACAATGTCCACACCATCTTTTATTTGGCCTATTCTTCGAATATCCAATCGCACGGAGGCATAAAATTTCAAGGCATTACCACCGGTTGTAGTTTCAGGATTGCCAAACATAACACCAATTTTTTCTCTTAACTGGTTGATGAAAATGCAGATACATCCTGTTTTGTTGATGGTTCCCGTTAATTTTCTAAGTGCTTGCGACATTAATCGGGCGTGCAAGCCCATTTTAGAATCGCCCATATCGCCTTCTAATTCGGCACGAGGCACCAATGCTGCTACCGAGTCAATAACAATCACATCAATGGCTCCCGAACGAATTAAATTGTCGGCAATTTCTAAGGCCTGCTCTCCATCATCGGGTTGCGAAATCAATAGTTCCTCCGTATTTACGCCAATTTTTTCGGCATAAAAACGGTCGAAAGCATGCTCTGCGTCAATGAACGCTGCAATGCCTCCAAGTTTTTGAGCTTCCGAAACGCAGTGCATAGCAAGTGTTGTTTTACCGGACGATTCAGGGCCGTAAATTTCAATAATACGCCCTTTTGGAAACCCGCCAACGCCCAATGCCATGTCCAAACCGAGTGAACCTGTAGAAATTGAAGGAATATTTGAAACTGAGTCATCGTCCATTTTCATTACGATGCCCTTGCCATAAGACTTTTCAAGTTTGTCGATGGTTAGCTTTAACGCTTTTAATTTTTCTGAATTATCGTTAGACATTTGAATTAAATTATAAATGAATGTTCAAATATAAAGTCCCAAAAATATCATGCTTCCAAAAGTGATTTTTTGTTGATAAAAAGGTGTAATTGAATACCGATGTGGATACCTTCTGCCCAAATTGACCGTTAATGTGGAAATGTTGCTTGTCTTAAAAAGCTCATTTGTTCTAATTTTGAGTGCTTAAAGTTATGCGGAAATTCAGCTTAGTTATTGCGATTTTTTGTTTGGGGCTGCCTTTGGGAGCATTGGCACAGTTAGATACTTCTAAATCGATTGATATTGTGGTGTTGGGGCAATATAGACCCAAGTTGTCTATGGCCAACAAAATTATAACCAACCCGGATGTGGAACCCGTTAAAGGCACCACGCCAACCTTTACCTACAATCTTCCAAACTTTGCTTATTCTGTTTTACCAACATACCGACCTGCACCTGCCATTGGCGTAAAATCAGAAATGGACGAGCCACTATTTGGCAATTATTTTAAACTTGGTGCGGGAAATTATGTTACTCCTTATGCCGAATTCAGGGTGCATAGTGTTCGGAACAAAGCCTTTAATTATGGGGTATATGGCACGCATCTTTCATCGAATGCCGGAAATCCGAAAAATGCCGATTTTAGCGATAATCGATTGGGCGTTATGGGCGAAAAGGTAGGTAAAAAGGCCAACCTTACCGGAAAATTAAATTACGAACGGCACGTGGTTCATTTTTATGGATATGATGATACCTTTAATTTTGAGAAGGTTCAGATAAATCAGATTTTTAATGATTTCAACGGCATACTCACATACAACAGAGGGTATGAAACAATGAAAATTGGCACGTTGGCCGATTTTAAATTTTATACCCTGTCGGCACATGCCAGTGGATTGAGGGAAAATAATTATGATGGAGGCTTTGCCGTTCGCGGAAAAATGAAAGGCAAAAACGAAATCAATTTTAGAGCAAATGTCGATTATACGCAGCTTTTTGATGGCGGAAAATCCGTTCAAAACAGAACCTTCATTCGCATAAAGCCTAACTATTCTTTTGTTTATGTTACACCTCAAAAAATCGACCTTGACGTAAAAGCAGGATTAAATACTGTAGTGGCTTTGGACAGCAATGGCTCAAAGGTGTATGTGTTTCCTGATATTTATGCTGAGCATTTTTTGGTTCCCAAAAAAGTGGTGGCCTTTGCCCAAATTGGTGGCGATGTGCAAAAAAATGCACTTAGACAGTTGTCGTATATCAACCCATTTATGGGCAGCAACGTGGCTTTTAAAAACACCATTAACGAGTTTTCGGCGGTTGCCGGTTTGAGAGGAGTTATTTTGAAAAAACTCGATTATTTGTTAAAAATTAAATTTTCAGCTGATAAAAATTTGCCTTTGTTTTTGACGGATACCTTTGCCACCCGCACGTTTGGAGTTGTTTATGACAATGTGAAAACCACCGGTTTTACAAGCGGTTTTGGATTTAGGCTGAATGAACGTTTTTTTATTCAGGCCGCCGCCACACTTTATAGCTACAACACTACCTTTCAGTCCGACCCCTGGCAATTACCCCTTTACGACATTGATTTGAATACCCGAATGATTGTGGCTAAAAAGCTGAACTTACGGGCACAGGCTTATTTTATTGGTGATAGAATTGCAAAAGATAGATTTGAGAAGGGTGCAAAACCACAAACCTTACCACCGATTTTGGATTTTAACCTGATGGCTGATTATCGTTACAAAAAGAACATATCCTTTTTCTTGAACGTAAATAATATTTCGAGTGTTCGATACCAAAAATGGTATGGATATAAATCGTATGGAATAAATTTGTTGGCTGGAATTACGTTTTCGCTATAAATTTTTAAGAAGGAATTAAAAGAATGGAATTGATTGACTTAGTATCTGAATTGCTCTACAAACACAATTGTGTTATCATCCCTGATTTTGGTGGATTTGTAGGCAATTTTAAGTCAACCGATTTTGACCAAAACCGAAACTTGGTTTCTCCAACCCGTAAAAAAGTAGCCTTCAATCAAAGTTTAACCGAAAATGACGGATTGCTTATTAATGCCCTGATGAGTCGGAAGGGCATTGATTATGACCAAGCCGAAAAGGAAGTTTATCTTTTTTCTAAATTTCTGAAAGACAGAATTTTAGACTACAAAAATTACGAATTTAAGAATGTTGGCTCTTTGTATTTAAACAAAGAAGACAAGTTGATTTTTGTTGCCTACGATGGTTTGAACTTTTATAAAAAAAGCTACGGCCTGCAAGATGTGAAAGTTAAACGGTTGGCAAAAGCAGTAGAAATAGAAAAATTGCAGACGCAAACCGCTGTTTTGGAGGTAGCGGAGCAGCCTGATTCGTCAAACCACGAAATAAGGAGGATTGAACCACCTGACACCAGGTTGCCAAAGCGAAAAGGATTTATTGGGAAGATTTATTGGCCTCAAGTGGCCGCATCTGTGGCATTGGTTCTTGTTTTTGCAGCGGTATTATTTCAACTTATAAAAACCGCAGACTTACCTCAGGCTAACCACAAAAACCATCAACCAACCGATTCGAAAGCTTCGTTGGTGCCTTCTTTTGACACGGAAACAGTGGTAGAACCAAAAAATGCTGAAGTTGCTAAAGTTTCGGAATCCATGGATTACATAGATGTAACCGATAGAGTGATTGAACCAAAAGAACAGGTAAAACCGAAAGCGGAAGAACCAATTGTTGAAAAGAAAATAGCGGCTGTTGAGCCGGTTAAACCGAAGGTTGTAGAACAATCCAAGCAACCAACATCTACCGATAAGGGTATTTTTTATGTGGTGGTCGGAACTAATTTGTCGGCAGCAGAAAAAGCCACAAAATCTTCTCGATTGGAAAGAAAACAATACACTGTTTTTGAAATTGAGGATAAACAAACCCGCTACTTGTGCCTCGAAAAATTTGTTTCTAAGCAAATTGCACAAGAATTTTTGGACTTGGTTAAACGCTATGATGACAAATCTGCGTTTATCTATGAAACGAGCCAGAAATAAGATTGATAATTACAAAAAAAGACAGAAAATAAATGAAACCTTTTTTATTGCAAGTGGCCAATGCCACGGATTCGGCTCAAAATGCGGGCTTAAAAGTTGATGGGGAAAAAGAACTGAAGGTGTTTGATATGGCTCTTAACGGAGGGCCAATCATGATTCCTATTGCTATTTTGAGTATTGTAGCCATGTATTTGTTGGTTGAAAGGTATCTTACCATAAAAAAAGCAAGACAATACGACCCTGTTTTTATGAAACGAATTAAAGACATGGTGATGGAAGGCAATATTAAAGGAGCTAAAAGTTTGTGCGAGGCAACCAACACACCCATTGCCAGAATGTTGGATAAAGGACTCCAACGCATTGGTCGGCCCATGGAAGATGTGCGGGTGGCCGTGCAAAATGTGGGCAACTTGGAAGTATCCAAATTAGAAAAGGGGATGCCGGCTTTGGCAACAATTTCGGGTGCAGCACCTATGATTGGCTTTTTGGGTACGGTTACGGGTATGATTAAAACCTTTTACGAAATGTCGAAACAGGGCGATAATATTACTATTGGCGGCATGAGCGAAGGTATTTACAATGCCATGGTTACTACGGTTGGAGGATTAATAGTGGGTATCATAGCCTATATTGCCTACAATAGTTTGACCGCCATGATTGACAAGGTAATTTACAGAATGGAATCCACTTCGTTAGAATTTTTGGATATTTTACACGAACCTGCTTCGTAATTCGTTAATGATTAATGAATTGAAATGAAACTTCAGAGAAGAAATAAAATCAATGCAGAATTTAGTATGTCGTCTATGACGGATATTATTTTCTTGCTGCTCATTTTCTTTATTATTACCGCTCGATTTACGCCCGAACCCATTTATAAGGTGGCTTTGCCCAAAGGAGCAAAAACTACGTCGCTTCAAAAGAAAATAGTAATTGTTGTAAATGCCAACGATGAATATGCCATTGACGACAAAAGAACAAACTTTGACGGAGTTCCTGCTATATTAGATGCAGAACTGCAAAAAAATCCGGAGGCAACAGTTTCTATTCATGCCGATAAATCGGTTATTTATGAAAAAGTGATGGAATTGGTTTATATTGTTGACGAATTGGGTGGGAAACCCGTATTGGCACTTCAACCTTAAAAAAATGATTGATTTAAAAAAAGTACACGAACAAAAAGGAGTGATTGCAACAGTGCTGTTGCATATTATTGTTGTGCTTTTAATGCTTATTTGGAAAATGAGCGGTTCTTCAAAAATAGTGGAAGACCCCATTGAACTTCAAGTTGAATTTGAAGAAACACCACCACCCCCACCAAGTTCAAGTGGTTCGTCAAATCCAAGCGAAATTGAGGGTGGAGAGAATGGTGGAGGGAGTGCCATCCCAAAACCAGTAGATAGATCTGCCACAAAGCAGGGGACAAAAACGTCAAATAATGTAAAAACCCAAGATAACGATAAAGCTACCGAAACGGAGACAAGCGGTAAACAAGACGGAACCACAAAAGGTGATGTGAACGAAGCAAAAAGAACCGTGGACGAATATTTTCGAAAGAAAAAGGGTTCTGGTTCAGGCACTGAAGAAAACCAACCTTCAGGACCACGCGGAACAACCATTCCGGGAGGTAATCAAGGTGGTAAAAGTGTTGGTGGCAATGATGGTTTTGGATACAATTTGAATGGTTTTGGTTTGGGAAGTTTTCCATCTATAACAAATACCACGCAGGAAACAGGTTCTGTTGTGGTAAAAATTTGTGTGGATAGGAATATGAAAATCGTTAAAACACAGGTTATTGGCGGAACAAGTACCAGTGCAGAATTAAGAAGAATCAGTCTTGATGCGGTTAAAAAGGCAACCTTTGTTCCTGCTGGAGAGCCTTCTGACGAAAATTGCGGAACCATTACCATTAATTACACCCTAAAATAGTTTACCTCGTTGAACTACACTCAAACGCTTGAGTTTTTGTATGCTCAATTGCCCATGTATCAACGCATTGGAAGTGCGGCTTACAAAAAGGATTTGACCAATACACTTGCTCTTTGTGAAGTTTTAGGAAATCCTCACCATAGTTTTAAAACCATTCATGTGGCCGGCACCAACGGCAAAGGAAGTTGTAGCCATTCATTGGCATCTGTTTTTCAAGAAAATGGGTATAAAACCGGGCTATACACTTCGCCCCATTTAATCGATTTTAGAGAACGAATTAAAGTGGATGGACAATTGGTTTCTGAGGAATTTGTGGTTGATTTTGTTGCCAAAATAGCACCACATATTGAGAGTATAAAACCTTCTTTTTTTGAGATAACCGTGGCAATGGCTTTTGCCTATTTTGCCGACCAAAAGGTGGACGTTGCCATTATTGAAACGGGTTTGGGTGGAAGGCTTGACAGCACCAATGTCATTACACCCGAAGTTTCGCTGATAACGAATATTGGCTTTGATCATACCGATATGTTGGGTGAAACATTGCCCGAAATTGCAGCCGAAAAAGCCGGAATTATTAAACCCAATGTTCCCGTGGTTATTGGAGAACATCAACCTGAGGTTGAGCATGTTTTTATTGAAAAAGCAAGAAGTGTTCATGCCTCACTGATTGTGGCATCGGAAGTTGTTAATGCAAATGGATATACCACCGATTTGAAGGGTATTTATCAGAAAAAAAACATGGTTTCTGTTTTGGCAACGGTAATGGTTTTACGGCAAAATGGTTGGAAACTGGATTCCGCCAAGATAAAATCAGGTTTGCAGAATGTGGTCAAAAATACTGGTTTATTGGGTCGTTGGCAGACCATTCAAAACTACCCTAAGGTGGTTTGCGATACTGGACACAACGCCGAAGGAATAGGTTATATCGTTGAACAACTTGCTTCGGAAAAATATGGGAAATTGCATATTGTCTTTGGTCAGGTGGTTGGAAAGGACCCACGAAAAGTGCTTAAATTATTACCTAAAAATGCAACCTATTATTTCTGTCAGCCCTCCGTTATTCGGGCGTTGGATGTAAATGAATTGGCAGAAATTGCCAAAAGCGAAAATCTCAAAGGCTCGTTATATCCCGAAGTTTCTGAAGCACATAAAGCGGCATTAGAAGCAGCCAACGAAAATGATTTCATTTTTGTTGGAGGCAGCACATTTGTGGTGGCCGATTTGTTGAGCTATTTAGGGAATATCGACTCTAAAATGTAACAATCTTCATTTCTGTTCTGCGGTTGGTGGCACGCCCTTCAGGTGTTTCGTTTCCGGTTATAGGTACTGCACTTCCATAACCTTTAAAGCTCAATCGATTGCTTGAAATACCTTTGGAAATAAGGTAGTTGTAAACAGATTTTGCCCGATTTTCTGAAAGCGTTTTGTTGTGCGATTCGCTGCCGGTGTTGTCGGTATGTCCGCCTATTTCCACTTTTATGTTGGGGTTTTTGGCCAAAAAGTCCACCAAAATATCAAGTTCTACAAATGATTCTGATTTCAAATCGGATTTGTCGGTGTCGAACAATACGTTTTTCATTACGATGGTTTGGTCATTTTTAATTGGTTTTAGGCCAATTTCTAATTCAAATGGTTTATCGAGTGATGATTCGTTGGCCAGCGAAAAGTTCTCGGAATGAAATAGATAACCCTCCGCACGAGCTTCAAAGGCATAATAGCTGTTGGCAGGCAAATTCACAAAAAAACTTCCGGTTTTAGCATCACTAAAGGTTTCTGTTACCTTTTCTCCGGTTTTTAAATTGTAAAGTTCCACATTGGCTTTTAGCTTTTTCTTTGTTTCAATGTCGAAAACTGTACCGTGCACATAGCCTGTTTTTTTTGGTCTTGCTCCTTCATACAGTTCAACCGAATAAATATCCATACCGCCATAATTTGGCTTTAAACCCGTACTGGCGAAGTAGGCAATATTTCCTTGTCGGTTCACAATAAAGTTCCATTCATCGCCATGCGTGTTTATAGGGTAACCCAAGTTTTCTGGTTTCGACCAAGTTGTTCCCATTTTGCGGGTGACAAAAATATCGGCACCACCCATGCCCGGTAGCCCTTTGGAGGTAAAATAAAGTGTCACTCCATCGTTGTGAATAAAAGGAAATTCTTCATCGCCTTCGGTGTTTATTCCTGGCCCTAAATTGATGGGTTTGCTCCAAACCGAATCATTTTGTTTAATAGCATACCAAATATCGGTTCCACCATATCCACCCGGTCTGTTACTCACAAAATATAGGGTAACTCCATCGGCAGAAATGCTCGGTTGGCTTTCCCACTCTTTGGTATTTACAGGCAAACCCAAATTCTCTGGTTTCGACCATTTGTCGCCGTCAAGTGTTGAAAACCAAATATCGCATCTACCCACACCGCCCGGTCGGGAGCATGAGGTAAAATAAATGTATTTTCCATCGGCTGAGGCACTAAAAGCACCCTCGTTTTCGGGAGTGTTTACTGGGTTGCCAAGATTGGTGCCTTGCGACCAAAGGTTGTTGTTGTCGTTCAGTTTTTTACTAAAATATATGTCTTCGTTTTGAGCTTGTACTGGCAATGAGCCATCGCGGCGGGTATAGTAAAGTGTCTTTTCTTCGATGTCTAAGCCCGGAAAATATTCTTCGTATTTAGTGTTTATCTCTGTACCCAAATTGATTGGTTCGAATGGAACGGGGTTGGCAAAAGCTTTTTCTGCAAAACTGGCTCGGTCAATAAATTTTTGCACTTTTACTCTGTCATCGCCCACACCCGAAAGGGGCAACGCACGATTTAAAATGTCTTTACACTCTTTATATCTGTCGGTTTCAAAATAAATATTGGCCAAATCAAATATGGCAAAAAGGTTGTCTTGATCTAATTGAATGATTCTTAAATTAACCTGTTCTGCCTCATTAAATCGTTTAAGTTCCATCAGCAAACCTGCCTTAAAACTCAGTGCAGTCATATACTTCGGGTCTTTTTTAATGGATTTATCAATATACTTTAAAGCATTTTCATAATTCAGCAGGTTTTTTTCTCTGAGAGCCATGCCATAATATTTATATGCCTTTTTGCTATCAGTTCCGCGGGTTGGAACTGCAAAAGCGTATTCAATAAATAGGAAAGTAATGAATGAAAGTAAAACTGCTTTTCTCATATTTTTATAACTGCCAAATGTCAAAATTATTTCGGAAGCTCAATTACTCGGGCATTTTCAATTTTGCTCCCGTTTATTTCTATCGATACCATAGTTCGCACCTGATGAAAGCCGTATTGCCCTGCTGCACCCGGATTGATGTGTAAATGGTTTAACTCTTTATCAAACATTACTTTTAAGATATGCGAATGCCCCGTAACCACAATATTCGGTTTTTCTTCGATTATTTTTTTGCGAAATTCAGGGTTGTATTTCTTCGGGTAACCCCCAATATGAGTCATCAACACCTTGCAATTTTCAACCATAAATATTTGGTATTTAGGGTTTTCCATCCGAATATTTTGTCCGTCAATGTTTCCATAAACACCATAAAGAGGAGCAAGTTTTTCGAGTTCTTCAAACACTTTAATATCACCCCAATCACCCGCATGCCACAACATGTCGTGTTGCATGGCGTGTCTTTTTATGTTGTCGTCAAAAAAAGAATGTGTGTCGGACAAAATAAGTACTTTTTTCATTAGTTGCCCAACCCTCAGATATTAAAATGGTAAATCGTCGTCTGTTTCGTCGGCGGTAAATACCATATTGGTTGGCTCATCATTAATGCTATTAAATGAGGCCGTATTTGTATTGTCAACTGGTTGTGATGCCTGCAATGGCTCAATTTTCCATGCACGCACATCGGTGTACCACTTGTCGTTATACTCTCTTGACTCAATGTTTATAGAAACCTTGATATTAGTTCCAGCGGCAAGATTTTGAATTTCGTCCACTTTTTCGCTCCAACAAGAAATGGCTATTTTTTTTGGGTATTGTTCGTTGGTTTCTAAAATCATTTCCTGTTTTTTCCATGGGCCACGTTGACTTTGTCCACTTTGCATGGGCAATAGTTTTACTACTTTTCCGCTTAATTCTAAACTCATTTTATTCCACTTTTCGGCAAATATGAATAAAACCTTTTGGCAAGTCAATCTATTCGGTGGGCTTTTTTAAACGGTTTATGCACCTTTTTTTAACCGCAACCTCCACAACCTCCGCAGCCACCACATCCACCGCAGCCAGAACAGCCACCACCGCCGGAGCATCCACCACCGGAACATCCACCACAGCCATTGCATCCGCCACATCCTACAGAATAGTCAATGTCGCTATCTATTTGGTTAAAATAATAACTTGTGTCCGTCCAAAAACCGCCGCATCCACCGCCGTCATAGGCGGTGCTTTCTTTTTTTGGTTTTGTTTTAAAATCTAATTGAGCTTCAAGTTCAGTGACATCTTCAATATTCACATTTTTTAGAAGAAAAATATTTCCATGTATTCCCTTTAGCAGATTCAAAGCCTCGGCTTTATCAGATTTATCCAGTTTTTTATACTTGCTTTCAAACTGTTTAATTTCATTGGCAAGTTCGGCAATATTCTTTTTGCCCTCCTGGCTAAGCAGAGCAAAACCCCAAAATGGGTAAAATTTTCCTAACAAAAAGTTTTGATACAGCTTTTGGTCATCACATATCCATTTTCGTATTTTTCTAATGCTTTTGCAGTTTTGATAACATGCTTTGGCAAAAAGGCGGAATTGGATTTCTATATCTTTATTGCCCGAAAACGGAAGCAAAATTTGTTGTTCGTGTATTTTTAAAGGGTATTTTCCGTAGTTGATGCCAGGTGATATATACAAATATTCTCTGGTTTGTTCCTGTGCCGATGGTTGTTTTGAAACGGTTCGAAGCTCTAAAACATTTTTGAGCAATAGGTCGTAAACGGAATGTCTTATAAAGTTTTTAATGGTGAGTTTTTGATTAACATCATTCATCAACAAAAGCTCTGCCGTGGTGTATTTATTAAGGTATTTCATTTCCATCTCCATTTGGGTAAAAGCCAATATTTATGCCGGTTTATGCGAGTAAAATTGATACTCCGAAATCGAACATCCGTTTGTGGCCAAATATCTTTTGGCGGTTCTGTATCGAATATTTCTTTATAGAATTCAAGGGTTTTTGCGTATAAATCGGCATATTTTGCTTTTTCTGAATTTCCACCTTTGGTGGGGCCATGGTGTATTGTTCGCTCTATGGTCTTTTCGCAAAAATCAACCCAATATGATTGGGTGTAAATGAGATGCAAATGCCAAACCTGATCTACCTCATCAGAAGGGGTTAGTGGGTGAGGGGCAATGCATATCAAAAACATGAATTTTTTATACTCAGTCACTGCCCTGATGGCATACGTAAGGCTCCAACCATTTTCGCGAGCCAGTCTATCTGTAAAGGAAAATGCAGAGTCAGGGTCGTCTATTTCAAAGCGATTTATTTTTTGCCACAAATTTTCTTGCCATTCAGTCATGGCACTAAGTTACGGTAAATTTTGATTTTTTTATAGTTAAATTATTCTTCCAATAACACCCAATGGGAGGACATTGCCAGATTCGGCGTTTAACACCAATTCGCCAATATCTATTTTGTGGACGTTGTGGAAATTTGATTTTATTAAGTTGTTGATAATAAGGCTACTAAAACTCAATGAATAGGCATTTAACACCAAAAATCGATGTTGCGGATGAAGTATTTTTGAGAGGGTTTGGAGCAATGGGTCAATCATTTCTTCGAGTTTCCAACGCTCCCCTTTGGCACCGATACCGTAGGCCGGAGGGTCGAGTATTATACCATGATAAAGATTGCCGCGATTTGCCTCTCGTTCGGCAAATTTCATGGCATCTTCCACCACCCACCTGATGTTTTCGAGGTTTGAAATTTGCTGATTTTCGTTTGCCCACGAAACCACTTGTTTCACACTATCCACATGCACCACATCTGCACCTGCCGCTTTTGCGGCCAAACTGGCTCCACCCGTGTAGGCAAACAAATTCAATACCTTGGGCTGGTTTACTTCTTTTTTTATGTGTTTGATTCGTTGATAAATAAACTCCCAATTGTCTGCCTGTTCTGGGAAAATGCCCACGTGTTTAAAGGCGGTTAGCCGCAGCTTAAACTTTATTTTCTTATCGAATAAGAGATATTCGACAAACCAGGGTTCTTTAAAATTTTTTGGAGTTAACCATTCGCCTTTATGACTGCTGGTGCTTTTAAACGTTATATCGGTTAGTTTATTCCAATCTTTTTCGGGTAGGGCTTTTTTCCAGATAGCCTGTGGCTCGGGTCTTCTCAAAACAAACTGACCAAACCTTTCTAATTTCTCAAAATCGCCACAATCTATCAGGCTATATTCTTTCCAGTTTTTCGGACTAAAAATTGAAATCATGCGGCAAAGGTAGATTGATTTTGCCGAATTAAGGAGGGATGTATAACATGTATGAACCTATTTTATTTCATTAAATAATCCATAAAGCACGGGGTTTCCTTCTCTCAGCACAATGCTAAAATCATCCATCAACACCTCTTGGTGGGCTTTGTTCCATACAAATGCCTTTAGCTTTACCGAATTATTTTTAAGATAAATGTCGGACAGTTTTATGGAATGAATGGCGGTTGTAAAACCAGTCGAGTCATTGTTGTAGTCGCTCATTTTTATGGCATTCCAATAGATGTTCTCACCATTTATTTCAAGCGTAGCCACAAGTAGCACGTTGCTGTCAGGTTGGGCGGTTTTGAGTTTTGCCGAAACATCAATAAAATGGTTTTGATGTTTCAAGAAGGGCTTTAGGTCAATTGAAAAAGTGGGAGACCATTCAGTGGTTGAGTCCAATTGGTATTGGTGGTCAGAAGAATCTATCGAAACAATGTTTCTTTCATTTACCTGCTCAAACGGAGCTTCAACTTCGCTATCAAAATCGAGCCAGCCGAGGGTAGTTTCATTAACTATTGTACCTCGCTGAAAAAAATAGCACGTAACTCCGTAGTGGTTAAATTGAGTATAACTCGGAAAATACTGTTGAATAATGGGAATGGTGTTTGGAGCGTTTGAAAAATTGGCAGAGAAGAATAAAGAGTTCGATTTTTTTGCCAATTCGCCTAAAAATTGTTCAAAATGGTGGGTACTCTCGAATTTGTCAAACCAAATAATTTTGGTTGAATCAAACTGAAATTTCTCGCAAAAATAGTTGGTAATGGGTCGATGAGAGTCAACCAAAAGAGGTATGTTTTTGTCTAAATCTCTCGAAACTAAATCTTTGTAATCGTGTATAAATGCCTCATATTTAGACTGATAAAATAAAGTGTAGTGTTGGCGGTTTAGTATGAGG
This sequence comes from Flavobacteriales bacterium, assembly GCA_020635395.1. Classification (NCBI taxonomy): domain Bacteria; kingdom Pseudomonadati; phylum Bacteroidota; class Flavobacteriia; order Flavobacteriales; species Flavobacteriales bacterium. The sequence continues at coordinate 75,877 of JACJZV010000005.1, read as the reverse complement.
GTAAAAATATTGACGCAGCAAATAAAGGCTACTAAAATCAAATTTGTGGTGGGTTTTTGCTGTTTCAATTTTCCAAAAATGAACATCAACAAAAACGGAAAACCGAAAATAAGAACCGAAAACTGCAATACCGGATTGACGAATCTGGAGTATAAAAAGCCAACAACAAATGGAATGGCAAACCAGCTAAGAAATGCCAACCACGCTTTTTTATTAAAGTTGACCTGATTAAAAACAGAAAAGGTAATTAATGCAAATGCCACTAAATAAACCGGCCACGAGAAGTGAAAAATGTATTCTATGTATTTGATTATAAAATTATTATGTGGCTTACTAAGCCAGCCGCCCACTCCTCCGGTGTGGAGTTGATAAACTAAAATGGGCAGATGAGGGAGGTATAAAACAACAGATAGCAGTAGTGCATAGAGGTATTTTTTTTTAACGGAGGGGTTTAAAAACAAAAATCCAGAGATAGAAATAAGTGCGGCTAAAATCAAGCTAAAATGGTGGTTGTATGCACATAAATCTATTGATAAAATTAGACCTATTAAATTGATTATTAACTTTTTATCCTGATTCTTAATAAGCTCAGTCCAAAAATAAAAGAGCAACAAAACAAAGAACAAACCAGATATGTATGGTCGGGCAATTTGGCTGTACATTACCATATATTGCATGGTGGCCAAAAAAGCTGTAGATGTTAAGGCCACCGTGCTATTAAACCAACTTGCGGCAGTTTTATAAAACAACCAAAGAGATGCTAATCCGGCCAATGTAAACGGAAGTTTTATAACCCACTCCTCAAAACCGAAAAAGTGGCCGTAGTAATATAAAAAGACCTGAATTAATGCCGGATGCCCGTCAACCTTTACCCCAAGATTTATAAGGTCTTGAAAATTAGTGAATTTGGTTCGGAAAATGGCACTAAATTCATCGTGGGTAAATGGGATAGAGCCATAGTCGTAAAAACGGAGAATGGCGGCCAAAAGGAAGATTCCGTAAAAAATATAGTTGTCTTTTAATCTCAAAATGATATAAAAGTTGCATTGCAAACAACGTAGAAAGTTATGTAATAAGCCCTATTGTTGGTGTATTATTTTTTTTTTGAAAGGCATTGTTGTTGAAAAAACTAAATTTGGCTATGCGAAAGTGTTTGATAGTATTTGTCTGGATTTTGTGTTCGTGGGTTGTCAAAGCTCAAAACAACGTGTTGGAGGTAGATTGGGAATTTGTTGGCCCAAAAGATGTGGCCAAAGACAATTCAGACAGCGGTAGAATTACCCCGTACGGCTTGGGTAGGATTGAAGCGATGGGCTTTGGAGGTAGAAAAAATAAATGGATATATGCAGGAAGCAATACCGGTGGGCTGTTTCTTTCAAAAAATCATGGCAAAAAATGGGAGTTTGTGTTTAATGTAAACCCCGTGTGCGGTGTTTGGGATATTGAAGTAGATACCAAAAATAAAAAACATCTATGGGTGGCCACAGGCAATAACAATTGGGCTAAAAGTTGGGGTTTGGGTGTGCTTGAATCAAAAAATGGGGGAAAAACCTGGCAAAAAACCGGACTAACTTTCGAACCTTATCAACAGGTTCATATTACCTCGCTCGAACAAAATGAAAATGAGCTGAATTCATTTTTAGCCTGCTCAAAAACAGACGTTTATGTATCAAACGACTACTGTGTTTCGTGGAGAAAAATTTTGGATAATGACGATAAAAGTCGTCAAAACTTACGACAGGTTTTATGGAACAATAATCAACAGGGATATTTGCTGGCTGCCGGAGCAACACTCTATTTCTCTTACGACTCGGGGAATAGCTGGCATCAAAAAAGAAGTTTCTTGACTTATAATAGCCAGCTTTCTTTAAATGATTCACTTCCGGGGCGGTTTGCGGTAGCTCTTAATCCGCTCAATAACAATCAATTAGTGGTATGCTACGCCCACAAGGGTGTGAGCTATATTGACCGTTCGGACGATTTTGGCAAAACGTGGTATAATATTTTAAAGGGCCGTATTTTCGACCGACTTGATGTACATCACACCGAAATAGCATGGAATCCTGCTGATACCACCGAATTAGCCGTTGGTAGTTTTCGAGTTTATACAGCCAAAAATGGAACGGACAATTTTAGGTTAGTTAGTTTTCCGTATGCCAAAAATCCGCAATTTATGCACGATGATATTCGGGAAATGATATTTACCGATGATGGCACACTTTGGGTGGGAAACGATGGAGGCATTTCAAAATCAACCGATTTGGGTGAGAATTGGACAAATTTGCCAACAGAAGGCATGCGGCTTACTCAATTTTATAGCATGGTGGTAAATAAAGGAATGTTGGTGGCCGGAGGTCAAGATTTATCCACCTTTATATTTCAAAATAGCCAATGGCGACAAACCACCGAAATATATGCCGATGGCAGCATGTGTTTGATAAATGATTCGATGTATGTGCAATCGCAAAACGGGGCAAAATATTATTTCCGAAATAGAAGTGATGACCGTATAATCCGCGAGATTTATACTCCTTTTATGCCTAATAGATTTATCTATCCGGTGCAGTTTTGTCCTACTGATTCTTCAACAATATGGGTTACCGACCATGATTTGTGGCAACTAAAACCCAACGGGAACTGGACAAACCTTACCAAAACCTTACCAAAAATAAACTCAAAAATTGTGGCATTGGATGCCAACGACCCTAACCGGAAAATTGTTTATCTGGCAAAAGATGAACCCACGTGGTCGGTTGCTCCGGCGGGTTTAAAACATCATTTTTATAAAGGTACTTTTAATGATTCCGGTTTTTACCATTGGCAGGATATTACCATAAATTTGCCCATTTTAGCTTGGCGAGAAATAGGAGATATTTATTCAAACCCGTTGAACAACGATGAAGTTTATGTTTGTTTTGAAATTTTTGATGATACAGAGAAGCCCTATCGCGTTTACAAAAGCACTGATGGCGGCCAATCTTGGTGGAATATTTCTAATGGATTGCCAAACACCTTGGCTCATAAAATAGAACTTTACAATCAGCAATATCTGTTGTTGGCCACTGATGCTGGAATGTTTTACATGCACAAAACCGACAGCGTTTGGACTCGGTTAAAAGGGAAAGAGGAGTTTGCTCAGATAATTGATTTTCAAATAGATAAATCAGACTCTTACCTCTATGTGGCTGCCTACGGCAACGGTGTTTGGCGAATGAAACTGCCCGATGTCTGGCTTAAAAAGGACTAATTTGTATCTGGGCGAAGTATCCAACAATCGGCTTTTATATTTTTTGCTCGTTTGTATTCCTTCATAGCCTCGGTATGCGAGGTGCCGGCATAAGTGCCCACCCTATATACACCTTTGGCCGGATTTTCTAGTATCTCCGCATTAGGCAATGTTTTTTTCCATTCTTCCCAAAAATCGTAGGCACCTTCGTATGTTTTGCTGGAGGCATAAATGATATAATATCTTCCAGAACTTGTCACTTCATTAAAAATGTCGTCCTTTTTTCTTGGTTGGTTTGTAATAATAATTTCATTTGTCACCTCATCAAAAAAAGTGTCGGCTTTTGGGGTGGTCGGCACCACGTTCTCAGATTTTGAGCTGACAATATAAACAGGCTCAGGTTCTAATGGCATTACTCGGTCTAAATTGATAATCAAGGAGTTGTTTCCCAATGTATTCAAATCAAGAGTAAACTCCTTGGTAATAAAGTTTGGTTTTATAATCTCAATATTCCATGTATCAATAGTATCCGGAATTATCATCCAAAAATCACCATCGTTATCACTCGAGGTATAGACTCCCTGCCCTTTCATAGATTGAGATATTAAGATTCGTGCCTCTGGAATTCCTTCTATTTGAGCATCCAACACCCTGCCAACCAATCTCCTTTCAAAAACCCTATTTTGAGTAATTTTATACAAATTCGACTCTCCATTTATTTGTCGAATTACGTTTCCACTGTTGGTTTCATAATTTAAAATGGCAAACTCGTTGTGGGTTGAGTTAAATGGAAATGGAATGGATGTTACCAAATCAAAATTAGAAGAGGCCAAAAAAACATCGTATCCACCTTGACCTAAAAAACCGTTGCTTGCAAAAGAAAATTCGCCGTTTGTTGTGCTTGGCATAATCTCATTTTTGTCGGTATTAAGTTTTTCGCCTAAACTTTGAATGTATTCAAAGGTTTTTCCGGTCCACATACTTTTATAAAGGTCATAACCACCAAACCCGCCTGATTTGTCGCTGGCGAAAATTAGTTGATTTTGATACAAAAATGGAAAGGCATAATTCGCTTTTTCTTGTTCGGCAAATAGCTGTTTTACTTTTTTTAATTTTCCTTTTTTGTAGATAGCCAAATAGAGTTGATAGTATCCGTTGTCGGATAAATAACTGTAAATGATGCTATTGGGTATAGGGCCATCGGTAAAGTTTCCAACCCTTAGCAAATCGGAAACAGGAAGCTCTACAAATTTCAAATTTGCAAAATTATTACACATCATAATGCCGCTGGCGGTGCCATGATTAATGTTTAAGTTTACATTTTGTTTTTCCGAAACACTGCCATAAACGAGCGAATAATTTGTTGTTTTAGACTCGAATATATCAACGTTTTTCCCATTATAGGTATGCTCCAAATCCCATAAATTTTGCAATGTTTTATCCTCTCTTTTTGATAAATATATTCCTAAAATTTCATCAGCAAGTACTTGTTTTCCATTCATTTTCAGACAAATGGCCAATGCTTTTAAATCGTTTATTCCGCACATTGAATTGTCTATTACCTTTAAAAAGTATTCTTCGGCTTTTGTGTAATTATCTAATTGATAATAACCACGAGCAATGGCCAAAAGATATGGCGTGCTGTTTTCGACAGTTTTAGATAGCATCAGGTTTTGTTCTATTTGAGTTTTTATCAATTCATTTTGTTGATTTAGCTCTGCTAATTGCCCAAATGCATTGCCACCCAAAAGAACAATAAGAAATAAAAGAAAAGATTTAATTTTATGCATGTTCACTACCTCTTTTAACAAATTTGCCTCGAAATTAATCAGAATTGAACGAAATGAAAATTTATGCCGTTTGCGTGTAAATTATATGATACACCAGGCAACGGAAACTTTATGCAGTTAAGCATTCTTAACGCTATTTTAAGATAGGTTTTGTCGGTTTTTATGCGGGTAAGGTCAATATCTGGTGATATATAGAGTTGACGAAATTGTGGAATAAAGGAATAATTGTAAGTCACTCCATTTCGCTCAAAAATGTTATCGTCAGAGCTTACAAATCCGTCAATTCCATAACCAATGGCTACGTTTAACCATTTTGGAAAATGGTTTTCTTCGGGCAAAAATGAAGCAATGTTTCCCGACAACCAATAGGTTTGGCCATTGTAATCTTTAAAGAGCCTTTCCACAAAATTTCTACCTAAAAGCTCAGGTCTAATTGCTGCAAAGTTGGTTGGCCGATAGGAAAGTTTCATCCAAATACGTTGTTCTTGCCAGGCCAAACTTTGCGATATTGATAAACCTGCACCCAACGTGTTTGCCAGCATATCGCCGGATGATGCACCCCAACCTTCCGAAAAGCCATCAAAAATTTCTACACCCGTTTGAATAAAAAAGCCATAACTGCCACCCAAAATGGAGGCTGTTCGATGCGAAAATCCGGCCCATTTCAGCATATCAATTCCAACAACTCCTTCATAATAGCAGCTATAGGCATGACCCACTTTATCCATTTGATACCAGTCATGATTATCGTTATGAAAATGAAATTTTGTGAGTGGATAATCTTTGTACCATAGGTTGTATAACCCGTACATGCTTCCGGAATATGCCATTGCATTGCCGGCAAGTACGAAAGTTTTTTTACGTTTTGCCGCGGTGGCAGAGTCTATTGTATGCTGAGCGGACGCACAAAAGCCGGCTAAACTCAGCAGTGAAGTGAGAACGAATTTATGCCCCGATTTCATTTTTCGTAGCATCGAGAATAGCAAAGGCATCATCGCTGCTTGCGGCCTCGGCATACACTCGCAATACAGGTTCGGTTCCAGAAGGTCTTATCATTACCCATTGGTCGTTTCCAAGATGAAATTTAAAACCATCAAGGTCTTCAATTCTTTCGACAGTGTATGAACCAAATTTTGTGAATTCATTGTTTTTGCATTTCTGCACAATGCTCTGTTTAAGCTGCTCGCTGATGTGCAAATCATACCGTTCAACCGAAAAACAACCCACCAGTTCGTATATTTCTTCTATTAAATCATCGAGTGTTTTTCCGGTTTTCATCATAAACTCCCATATTACCAACCCAATCCAAACACCATCTCGCTCAGGAATGTGCCCTTTTATGGCTATGCCGCCGCTTTCTTCGCCACCTATCAACACATCATCGGCCACCATAATGTCGCAGATGTATTTAAAACCAATTTTTGTGGTTTGCTGCTCTAAACCATACAAATTGCACAGCTTTTTTATTTTTCCGGTGCAGCTAAAACTGGTAACCACTTTTCCGGTTAAACCTTTGTGTTTGTGCAAATAATGAATGAGCAGTAAAATAATATGGTGTGAATCGACAAAAAGACCGGAGGAGTTGTATAAACCAATTCTGTCGGCATCTCCATCGGTGGCCAATCCGCTGTCGATATTCTCCGAAATCTCAATCATTTCGCTAAATTCTTGAAGATTTTTGTCAATCGGTTCAGGGGCTTGCCCGTCAAAACCCGGATTGTGTTCGCAATGCAAAAAAGTGGCATCGGGCAATAGTCGTCTAACAATGTTTTGTCCGGCACCATACATGGCATCATAAGCAAAGCTTAAGCTGCCATTTCTGAGTCCATCCATGTCAAAATTGCTTTCCACCTGATTGAAGTAGAGTGTTTCTAAATCTACTATTTCAATAATTCCTTCTTTCAAAAAATCTGCATAGCTTTTTGAAACAATAACAGACTCTGAAGAGATTAAATCTTCAATTTTTTGAACCTCGGCAGGGGATGCAGGACCTCCATAGTGGGCTTTTATTTTAAAACCGTTATATTCTGGTGGGTTGTGGCTGGCGGTAATTACAATGCCCACGCCACAATTGTTTTTGGCAGTGGCCAGCGAAACCATTGGTGTAGTAACAAAACTTTCGGCAACCAAACATTTTATACCTTCACTGGCAAATACTTCGGCGGTGGCATTCATAAACATTTCGCCTCCAAAACGGCAATCAAAACCAATAACCGCTTTTTTGGGTAAGCCCGAATTATTCAACCATTTGGCGGTGGCCAATGCCACGCGTCTAACATTTTCTACTGTATAATCGCGAGCAATAATTTCTCGCCAACCATCGGTTCCAAACTTTATTTTATAACTCATTTAAAAAGTACTATCTATTGTTGTCTTGAAGTAAATTGGGTGGAGTATATCTGATTTTGTTCCAGTCTTTCGTATAAAGGGCTGTTTTTATTTCATCGGCTTCAAAGCTGTAAATGGGGTCGTGGTTCACCCTTTTAATATTAAACTTAAACGTTTTTTCTTTTAAAAACTCATCGAAAGGTTTGAACTGAACCAGCAGTTTCATTTCCTCAAAATCTTTCATGCTCATTTCATTCATTGGTTTGTCATTAATAAAAACACGTATTGATTTTGGCTGGTAGATTATGTTGCCATCAGAAGATCTGTTCCAATTTTCGGTTATCTCGATTCTGGTTACGTTGAGAGGAGTTCTAATATCTAAATGGGAAACAACCGGAGTTTGGGTGTTATTAAAATATTCGTTCCGGTTTTCGGCATAATAATCTTCTATGGCTCGGCAAAGCCAATAGGATGGCGTGTTTTCCTCCAATCCGGGAATAACGTAATACTCAATTTCTTTGGTTTGAGGTATAACGGTTTGATTGGTTTGAATTTTTTTGTTTCCAAATATTTGATCTTTTAAGTTAAAGGCCATTTGGGGGTTTTTAATGAAATCAATGTTTCCAAATTTTACCAAATTGAAGTTGTACGCTTTACTCATTATGGCATCCCACATGCCCAAATAATGAGGGCCATTAATGGTTGTAGATATGGGTGAGCTGCCCAAAATTGATTTTGCGTCGGCTGCGTCAACGTACCCAAAATTTAAAGTGCTGCCCTCCGTACGTTGATAAAAGGCAAAACCCAACACCTGAAATTCAAAGTCTTTTTTATACAGTTCCCACAATTCGTAAATGAATAAATCTTCACAATCTTGAAATGACACTTCATGCTGTTTTTCAATATTTTGCAGTGCCTGGGCAGATATTTTTGTCTTTTTTAAATGCGATTCATATAGGGGAATTGTTCCTTCTAAAATGCATTTATAAAATAAGGCATAGATGTCTTTTACCAAATTAAAACCAACGGTGTCTTTTTGTTGATTTTTGTTTACCTGAATTATGGTCGGAGTACTCTCGTAGCTGCTGGCTGTGGCACTATTTTCAAATAGCAACAAACCTGCGGCAATCATCACCACAGATTTTATAAACTTTAGATATTTCATGCCGCTTAATGCCATTAAATTGCTATTCGTAAACAACCCTGCAAAGGTAAAATTTTTTTGGTGGTCAGAATGCTGTGAGTATCGAGTACTATCTTTTCTCGGTAATAATTTTAGCCAAGAGTTTATACAAAGGCATTAATTCCGGTTATTTCCATTCCCAAAATTAGCAAATGAATATCATGTGTTCCCTCATACGTAATTACCGATTCAAGGTTGGCAGCGTGCCTCATCATCGGGTAATCGCCCATAATGCCCATGGCTCCAAGTATTTGGCGTGATTCTCGGGCAATGTTCAATGCCATTTCTACATTGTTTCGTTTTGTCATGCTTATTTGAGCCGGAGTGGCCATGTCTTTGTTCATAAGCACTCCCAATCTCCAAGCCAATAGTTGAGCTTTGGTAATTTCTGTAAGCATTTCACTCAACTTTTTCTGTTGCAATTGAAATGAGGCAATCGGTTTGCCAAATTGATGACGCTCTTTGGCATATTTTACTGCCGAATAATAGCAATCCATGGCTGCACCTATGGCTCCCCAACTTATTCCGTATCGAGCTGAATTTAAACATGTTAGAGGGCCTTTTAGACCTTTTACACCGGGCAGAATATTTTCTTTCGGAATTTTTACATTATCAAAAACCAACTCTCCGGTGGCCGATGCCCTAAGGCTCCATTTTTTGTGTGTGGTGGGAGTTGAAAAGCCCTCCATACCGCGTTCTACAATTACCCCTTGCACAATGCCGTCTTCATTTTTTGCCCAAACCACGGCTATATCGCAAAACGGAGCATTGCTAATCCACATTTTGCTGCCATTCAAAATAACAAAGTCTCCATCCAATTTTATGCGTGTTTCCATGCTTCCCGGATCACTTCCGTGGTTTGGTTCTGTTAATCCGAAACTGCCTAAATATTGGCCTGATGCAAGTTTGGGTAAATATTTTCGTTTTTGCTCTTCGCTACCAAATTTATAAATAGGGTGCATTACCAACGAGCCTTGCACGCTGGCCGTAGAGCGAATGCCGGAGTCGCCGCGTTCTAATTCTTGCATGGCTAATCCATACGAAATATAATCTAAGCCTCCACCACCGTACTCCGCAGGAATTTGCGGCCCAAAACAACCTATTTCGCCCAACTGTGGAACAATATGGCGAGGAAAAACCGCCTGCTGACAGCATTCATCTATAATTGGCGAAATTTCTTTTTTCACCCAAGCTCTAACGGAATCTCTAATTAATTTTTGTTCCTCCGTCAAAAGTTCGTCTATTCCCATAAAATCAGGATGTTCAAAATCATCCATTTTTGAGTTGTTTTGCTTTAGGGCATCAAAATCTATGTGCATAAGGTGCATTTTCTATCTTTGCAAAGATAGAATTAGAAGATGAATAGCTTTAATGGTTGTTTAAAAATCAATGACCTCCGGGTGTGGGCACATCATGGGTGGTATGAGGAGGAGCGGAAAGTGGGGGCAGAGTATAGAATTGATGTGGAAATGAATTTACGTTTTGTCGAAATAAATTTATTGACCGATACCATTGATTATGCTGAGGTAGTGGACATAATAAAAACCATTATGCAACAAGAAATAAGACTTATAGAGCAGAGTTGCCATGAAATTTTTAAGTCAATCCAAATGCGATTTTTGGATAAAATAGAGGGGCTAAAGGTAACGGTAACAAAACTCAATATTCCCATAAACAATTTGTCATCAACTTCCTTTACTATTGCATTATGAGATTAAATCTGTTTTTTGGTTTATTGTTGTCGGCCATCATGATTTCAGGTTGTAAAGGAAAAAGAACAACCATAACCCTGGCGTTTAATTCGCCCAATTATTTGAATCAAGAAATGGAGATGCTTCGCAGCCCAATAACCGGGTTGGTTGAAAGCCAAAATGTTTGGAACTATATTTTGCAACAGAAGAAAATTATGGGCGAGCCAAATGCTCATGCAAAAGCAAAAATATATCCTCAAGGCTGGAGAAAAATAGACGACCATTTTGCCAATCTTTCAATACAACGAATTGTGTATGACCCCAACAACACGCAAACAATGTATTTCTGCACTGGAGAGGGATGGAACAATGCCGATGCGGCACGTGGTGCAGGTGTTTGGAAATCTACCAACGGTGGCGATACATGGATGCAATTGCCCTCTACATTTAATGATACTTTTTGGTATTGCCATGATATGAAAATTCATCCAATAACCAGTGATGTGTATGTGGCTACCCGAGAAAGGGGTTTAATGAGAAGTAAAGACGGGGGAAATAGTTGGGCTAAGGTGCTTGGAAGTGGAGTAGGGGCAAGCAGAAACGAGGTGACTGATATTGAAATTACTGCCGATAATGAATTAGTGGTTTGTATCGGAAATTTTAGTACCGACGGAATTTATTTTTCGGAAAGTGGCGATGAAGGAAGTTGGGAGAAAAGAATGAGTGGAATGCCCAGTAGCACCTATAGAATCGAACTAGCCACTGCACCAAGCAATGCCGATGTAATGTATGCCGTTCCCACAAGTAGCGTGGCATTAGACACCACTCGAATTTGGGGTGTTTATAAATCAGAGAATAAAGGGAAAAATTGGAAAGCTGTTTCCTTACCGGATGGCAATAGAGATTTATCTAAAATTCAGGGTTGGTATGATTTGATAATCAAGGTATCGCCAACAAATGAAAATTTGGTTTTGGTGGGTGGTTTAAATGTTTACAGAACCACCGATGGTGGGGAAAATTGGCAGCAAATGTTTGAGGGTGATCTAAGAAAAAAGAACACCAATTTGCAGTATGTACATGTAGATCAGCACGAAATAGTGTTTAAAGATGGCAATACAGTGTTGTTTGGAAACGATGGAGGAATCTACAAATGCGATGACATACAAGCCGATAAACCATATTTTTACTCGTTAAATCAAAACTATAATGTTACTCAGTTTTATTCGTGCGATATGGCCACCCAAACGAACAAAGATTTTGTAATCGGTGGCACACAAGATAACGGTTCGGTGGGTTCAAAACAAAGTGGGGTAAGCGATTTTCGAGAATTGAGTTGGGCAGATGGAAGCTACTGTAACATCGACGATCAAGACGCGGATATTTTTTATACCACAACACAGTATCGCAGAATCTATCGCACCAATCATGGAGTGATAGATACACTGACAAATGGGCAATTGGTAAATAACCAAACCTTGTTTATCAACCCAATAGAAATGGATCCAAACAATCCTGAAATACTTTATCAACTTTCAGCTAGAGGACTTTGGCAATTGCAAAACGCAAGAACAGCTACAAAGAATGATTGGAAACAAATATGTAGGCCATTTGGAGCATTTTCGGCAATAGGTATTTCTAAAAGTAAGCCCAATTTGGTATTTATTGGTCGCACAGGTGGCAGGGGAGTTTATAGAATTGATAATGCACTTACCTCTGCTGCATCCGATTTACCCAAAGACTGCGACCCAAAACAATATCTGCCCTCATCGGGATACTGCCATAGTATTTTTGTGAATCCAATTAACGAAAATCACGTAGTTATAACCTATACGAATTATGACCTCGAAAGTGTTTGGGAGTGCAAAAATGTGCTCGATTCAATACCTGTTTGGGTAAGTCATGAAGGAGATTTGCCGAACATCCCAATACGATGGGCTGTGCTGCATCCCCAAAATCCTGAAGTGTGCTACATAGCCACTGAAGTAGGTGTAATGATGACCAAAAAGTTGGATGGAGCCAACACTCGTTGGGAATCCATAAACAATGATTTACCCAATGTGAAAGTAAATATGCTTCGGCTCAGAGCCGAGGACAATACGTTGGTGGCCGCCACGCATGGTCGAGGCATTTTTGTAGGCAAAATTCAGGATGACTACAATGTAGTTTGGCAAGAGCGTGGCCCAACAAACGTGGGCGGTCGAACCCGCACCTTAATGTTCGACCCCAACGACAGCACGGGTAAAAAACTTTGGGCAGGCAGTGTTTCCGGTGGCCTGTGGGTTACCGAGAATGTGGATGTGGTTACCCAATATTACCATGATTTTGAATCAGATTTTGAGATTAAAGTTGGGCCAAACCCTGTAGAAATGGGCAGTTTCTCTTTTTTCATAAACAACGAAACCCAGCGAAAAATTAGTTATGAAGTAGTGAACTCCCTCGGACAATTAATTTGGGAAGATAATTTTACTTATGCTCCAGGTAGTCATGAGCTGGGTTTTCCAACGATTCTCATTGAGCCAGGCGTTTATTTTGCTAAAGTAAGTTCGGGGGATTATGAAAGAGTTTTTAAGGTGGTGGTGAAGTGAAATCACTTTTTGTAATTAATCTTTGGTAATCAGTTTCATATATTTTGATTTATAACCAAGATATTGCTTAACGAACTCATGATTAAGTGAAATTGATGCTTCTTGAAAAACTTCATTAAGCGTGATGTTTTTATTTTCTTTTAATAAAAATCTTGTGTCAACTTCTTTTTCATCTTTTGCTATTTCATTAATTCTATAGGTCAAATTTCTAACCGGAGAAATTAAAGTTAGAACGATGATAAGGATGTAATAGATCTTGTAAACTTTTTTGTCAGGTGGAAACTTAATGAAATACGAGATGAAAAATAGATTACACATTACAACCGGGAAAATCATGGATTTTGTAGATAAATCGCTAAAATAACCAAAGTCGAAAGGGACAAAGCCGACAGCGAAAAAAGGAACTATGGTAAGCATTACAAATATCCGTTTGGGTATTTTTCCTTTGCGGAATTGATAAATAAAAAATGGCCAGAACAAACAATATATCCAAAAATAATTAAAGAAAATTAAACGCACATAACCATATAAATTTAAGGAAGCCTCAGTGAGATAATGTGACTTAGAAAACGGCAGGTGGTTGTTACTTAAAGAGACAATGAAAAGTAGTATTATACTCGGTGCTATTGACTGAAGAATTATTTCTTTGTCAATTTTTTGATAGTGAAAAATAAATAAGGTAAGAAATAATGGAGCAACAGGGATTAAAACAAATGGAGACCAATATATTCCGAACGCTGTCAAAATAATTAGGTATGGCCAGTTTATCTCTTCATTAAGAATTGATTTTACTATCGCTAACCCAACTATACAAATTGGTATAATATGCTGCACCACAAAGGAAATAAGTACAATAACAATGTCGTTATAGTCCACTTTCTTAAAATGTTCGAGCCATTCATAGTAGTTCAGTTTTAACAAAGCTGGCATCCAAAGCAAACGTGTCATCAAAAGAGCAAGAATAATATAGCGGATTTTTATAGGAAAAATTGCATTGATTTGGTTGAAAATTAGCTTAAGCCCAATTGCTGAGTTTATTAAAATAAGAATGGGTAAGAATTCGTAACTATTAAACAATCGTGCAATGATTGATGGGCCATAATAAAAACCAGTGCCATACGACAAAAGGTATTGCTGCCCTTTATATTCAAGTTCAACAGGGTTAAAACCTGCATTGAAGATAGTGCTAAAAATTGCGTTGTGCTTTTGCCAATCACCCGCTTGGGGTAAAACTATCTCGCCAAACCCGAAAAAAATTAATATTAAGGTTATTATAGAAAATTCTATTATGTCATTTTTTTTAATTTTAATTTCCTTGACAAACATGGGATTTTTAATGAAAAACATTAATAGTAATAAGAATATAGCCGACACCACAATTGGCTTAAACCAACAAATGGAGTAAAATAAGAATGGAATGCCCAAGTATAAGAGGGCATAAAATTCTAATCTTGAAGAATGAGTATTAAGGTTTTCCATAATTCAGTTAATCTAAATCAAACATTTCACATAATTCAAGGAGTACTTAAATATTGATTTAACATATAGAAATGAGTATTTAATCCCTAATTGTTTGAAAATAAGAGTGTTGACATTAATCTGTTTTAGAAAAATTTGAAATCTTGAAAAGCGATGAGAAATGTTGGTTTGATGAAATCGATAGTTCGAAACAATGCTGGGTTCGTATTTCAATAGCTTATTTTTTGAGAGAAATACATAAAGAATTTTGTCATTGCTAATGGTCTCTCTCATGTTGTCCTTCATGTTCGCAATTTCATTTTTTTCAAACATAAATGTACTTGTTTGAAACGGCGGGTAGCCCCATAAATCTTTATTTGTGAAGGTTTTGTCTTCTTTTAGGTTGTACCATTTTTGTTCAATTTTATTCCCCTCTTCATCCACAAACTGGCAACCACCGCCGATACCTGAGTAATTGGGATTGTTTCTCAAAAACTGCCATTGGTATTCCAATTTGTTGATATCTGTCCAATAATCATCCGCCTCTAAGTATGCGATGTATTTGCCGGTACAAAAACTGAGGCCTTTTTTCATATTTAAAAAGCAGCCGAGGTTTTTTGGGTTCTGGATAAGTTGTATGTCAACAAATTTAGGACGATGCGACTTGATTAATTTTGTTGCAAATTCGAAACTCATGTCCGTCGAACAATCGTCCATAAATACCAATTGAAGTGTTGCTTCAGTTTGTTGATTAAACACACCGAGCAGGCAATCGTCTAAAAACTTTTCGGCGTTGTAGCAAAGTATTAAAATGCTTATGTCGATGTTTGTACTCACAATGGTGCAATATAGCATTGATAACTTAATTGAAAATGCCTCATGAATGCATTTAATAAAATTTATGTTTTATGTCCAAAGGCATTGGTGACTGGAGGAACGGAGGCTTTGCACCAATTAGTTGATGCCATTAATCGGCACGGTGGGCAGGCTTTTATAGTTTATTATGCAGGTCAAAAAATCGGGGTAAGGAATTTTGTACCACTCAAATTTAGACATTACAAAATTAGAGTTTTGAGAAATATTGATGACATAGCCCGTAATGCAGTAGTAGCTCCTGAAATTGACATTGAATTCCTGTCTCTTTACAAAAAAGCTTCAAAATATATTTGGTGGTTGAGTGTGGATTATGGGAGCAAAATTGACCCCAATTGGTTTAAAATGGATGATGTAACTCATTTGTATCAAAGTTATTATGCCAAAGAATTCTTAGTTAAAAAAGGTGTAACTAATTTGAAGAGTCTTTCCGATTATGTCGTGAATTATCCCATAACACAAATGAATAAAAAGAAGGAAATTATTGCAATTTGCACAAGCAAATTGGATAAAAGGTATGAGGAGGTAATCGAAAAAATTGAAGCTGAATTTGAAACAGTATCCATTAAATCCTTGAGTAGAATTGGCCTTTCAAAGTTATTTAATAAATCGTGTGTAATTGTCGATTTTGGGATGCATCCAGGCAAGGATAGGTTAATTAGAGAAGCAACGCTTATGAATAACTTTGTAATTGTTTCCCAAAATGGTGCGTGTAATAATGTCGTGGATGTGCCGATTGATAATGATTCCAAAATTTCCGCTACCAATTCAGATGTGATAAATTTGATAAGAAATCTGATAAGTTCGGATTTTGAGTTTTCTAATGGCAGATATAAGAAAAAAGTGAAGAACGAGAAATTCGTTTTTTTTAAGGAGGTTCGTGAATGTTTCCATTTACCCGAATGTGATAGAAAAGTAACTTTGGTTGGTCTTCGTTTTCAAATATTCAGCCTAATGGAACATATAATTATCAAATTGGGAATGGGTAAATACCTAAGATAAAGTTTTATTTTGCCCAAGATGATTCATTTTGTTATCGTTTCATATTGCTCATGGAAGGAGTTAAAACCACTTGTTGAGCAAGTGCAGATGTCAGGTTTGCAAGATTTTACCCTTCATGTTTGGGATAATTTGGGAGATGCAAATATTAGAGAAGGGGTAAAAGAAGTTGCTAACACAATCTATTATAAATCAAAAAATGTTGGCTATGGTAATGGGTTTAACAATGTTATTAGCCAAATAACTTTGGCCGAAAATGATTTGTTTTTTGTGTGTAATGATGATGTGGTTTTAAACCAAAAAACCATTGGAGAAATGTTGAAGGCATTTGAAGATTTAAAGCGAAATGCTAATAAAACTGGCGTTATCTCACCAAGATTTTTGACTGATGTTGGTGTTGAACAAACTATGTTTTATGACAATTTAATAAAGAGCGAAAATGGTTTTTGGAAAACTGATTTTACACCTGCCGCACTATGGTTAGTGGACTACTCCTTTTTTAAAGAGGTTGGGGGTTTTTTACCTGATTTTTTTATGTACGGCGAGGATAAAGAGCTTTGCTTTCGAGCCAGAAATTTAGGATTTCAAAATTTTGTTGCGGCCAGAGCCACTGTAAATCACGAGTTTAAATATCCACCGTCTAATTTTAAAATTTGGGTGGAAACGGAAAGAAATCACATTGCAGCTCATTTCCTAAATTTAAACAAACCGAAAGTATCTGCAACGGGATTTGTTATTTCAGGTTTGGCAACCTCAATCTATCGATTCGACATTCGGCGATTTGGGGCAATAATTTTGGGTATGGTTGGATTTTTTGGCATGTTTTCAAAGTTTCGAAAACTGAGAAAATCACTCCAAAAAAGGACCGAATTCAGGTTTTTGAAATAAGGTAACCTAATGTTGCCCAAAGGCATACACATTTTTAACTTCCAATAAATGTTTACCTCGCCAAATAAATCTTACCGAAACCGTTTACAAACAGATTGTCGGCAGATGTCTGGGCTTGTTCTATCGGTTTTCCATCAGAAAATACTTCAGCCTTATACAAATACACCCCATTCGCCAATCGGTCGCCATAATCATCGGTGCCGTCCCAGCAATATTCAGTCAAATTATTTCCAATGCGAATTGCCCCCAATTCGTATTCATCAATTTGTTTAACCAATCTGCCCGAAATGGTGTAAATATTAATCCGAACTTTCTCGGGTATTTCACTCCCGGTACAAGTAAAAACAAACTTGGTGCATGTTGTAAATGGGTTTGGATATGGAAATAAATTGGTAACTGTTTGTTTGTTTATGACCTGAAAATCAATGATATAGGGTGGTGTTTGCGAACCGTTTCCGGTTTTATCCTCAAGTTTTACAGATAATGTATAAATACCATCCGGCAATTGATTTGTTTGATAATTTACGGTTGCTCTTTCTCCGGCTGAGGTAGCAGGAATAAAACTATACCACGGGTCATTTGGCAAAATGTTTCTGAAACTATCCTCGCCTGGATATTTGATTTTTACGTTAAACAAAGCCGGATCGTCAATGAATAAATATTCATTTTCATCCTTTCCTGAGATAGAAATCAACGTGTTTGCACTCACCAAATCACGATTAAGTATGTGAATGGCATCAAAAGTCACGTCCAACAATGGATTCTTGTTATCAGTTTCAACAAAGAATCTTTTGTAATACAAGTTATTGGTGTAGTTATCTTCCAAAACCCTTTGATTATAGTTGGCAGTAACAAAGAGTTGGTATTCGCCAGCCAAATCAAGCGATTCAAGTGTATCGGCAAGAGCAATGGATTTGCCGGGCAAAATTGAATCCAAGTTTAGCGTGTCAATATCTATGCTATAACCTGACTTGTGAACGAGTTTTACCAAGGCCTTGCAGGTATCAAAGTTAACCGCAGAAATGTTCTTAAATCGCGTATCAAACCAAAGTTGACCGCCCCGCTGAATAGTGTCAGCGGAAATTTCGTCTTTTTCATCTAATGCTATAACCCCTTCTGTAACTCCAGTGTAATATACTGTCCATCGGTCGATGTTGAGTGGGGTATATTCAAGACTGTCGGAAAGTGTAAATTTGAGTTTAATAAAAGGGTATTTTTTACTATCGATGGATGAGATGTCGAATGTCATCGTAGAAATTTTATCGAACAATATATTTTCTTTATTCAGTTCGTCTATTCCAATAACTGCATAGTTAAATGTGTCCTCATCGGAATCAGCCTTTTTCCAAGCTAATTCAACCGAACTCCATGATGAAGAAGGGCCAATTTTTTCAGTTGTAATTTGGCCTTTAGGAACCTTAATTTTTAAAGGCCACACTACTTGGTAATTTTGATTGATTGGTGGGTTTATGGTGTTGGAATAATCCCCATATTTTTCCAAGGCATTTTCTGGTTTACCCTTTGTTCCAAAAAGGGCAAAAGGTTCGCTCTCTTTAATAGTTCTTAAATTATAAATTCCAAAACGTTCGAGCTCAATAAAAATAGAATCTTCCCAATCTTCAATGCCTGTTATTCGGTTGTTGTGCATCATAAAATTGTATCCATCAGGAATCGATCTCAAGTAGTTTAAGAAAGAGTCCCTATCGGATTTATTTTGGGTGTTGAAAAGGTAAACATTAGTGTATGCATTGGGTTCATAATATTTTTTTTGATTTTCTTGTGGGTTAGCTCCCCAATATGGTTTTGGATCCTCATCAGGATATTTTAAGTTGTGCTGAACGCCGTATAACCATCTTTGCTCATTGTTAGGGTGAAGTGCTACAACATGAACACCGTTCGGCACATAATTGTAAATGATATCTATTTCTCCTGCAATCCTAAAATAATTCCAATTGAACCCTGACGTAGGATATTGGCCGTTGGTTTCGATGCTGTATTCGTTTGCAAGTTTATCGCTAAAATACCAAGTCTCTTTCAAACTATCAGAAATGATAAAATTCAAGTAAATATTTTGCAAATTTACCCAATGTTGCTCACTCCAACCATTTGGTTTTCCAAACAAGTAGGCAAAAGAACTTGAGCTCCAGTCGCTGTAAACGGTGTCGGTCTTGGTGCGTATTCGGTAAAAAAAGTCTTTTCCGCTGAATGGTGGCATTGCAGCAGTATATTCAATCAAATTTTTATCGGTCGTAAAACTAAACTGACTAAGTCCGTTTCCAACAAACGTGGGTGTTGTATCCAATTGAATTTCGATGTTTACTATGCTTCTTTTTTGGTTGGCTATTTGAAACACAAATTCAACATTTGACGTATTGACTATACTGTTTAGTTTTGGGTAAATCAATAAGGGTTTTTGCAACTCAAATAAGTTTTCGAAGGAATATGAGTTGTTGGTTTCACCAAAAGGCGGGGTTTCTGATATGGCATTAGTGGAATCGATAAGTATAGTGAATTTTACTAAACCCGAAAAAAAATCAGATTTATCAATGGTTATTATTTCGTTTTTTTCGTAGTCAGGTATCGGAAACTTACCCTCAAAAAACTTGTCTGTCTTTGTACTATTTTGGGCAAAAATGGATACTGAAATACTGTCTCGACTTGTTTTTCCAATGTTTACTAAATCAAAACTAACACGAATATCCTCAACAGCACTAAAATCGGTAATAATTTTTCCGTTGCGGGCTATCAAATCGGGCTGTTCGGGTAGCCTTAATTTAATGGCAGGGTCACCCTGATAAATCAACTGTCGTGCATTTATGAGATTTACCTTGTCATTAGGGTTTTGGTATCGGTTTATAGTTGACTGAATTATTTTACCGAGGGTTTGTTCATATTGGTTTCTCAGCAATTCTTCATGCAAAATTTGGGTATAGGTTCTTAAAGGATCTGTAAAGCCAAACCCGGTTCCGGCCACCCAAGTAATCGCCCCAAAATTTGGTTCAAAAAGGTAGGCTTCTCCTTTTGAATTATCTACATAACAATTGCCCAATGCACAACCATTAAATACAAAAAATGGATATTTGGCATAATTGTTTAGGTCTTTTGCATCGCCAATTTCTACTTCCAACACTTGCGATGAACCATGCCCAAAATAGTTAAATATTCCTGCTCCGGAGTCGATAGAAGCCTGAATGTCGTCAATTAAACTACCGCTCACACTTACAGCCTCATTTTTACTAAAAACAGTACGATAAGCACCCAAAAAGCTATCTTTGGCCACATTGAAATATCCATTTAAATAACCACCATAGGTTGCGTTTTGCGTAGCATCTTTACCACCAATTACTTGGATAATGTGTTTTTTCCATTCACCATTTGGTTCCACCTCGTGTGCTTTTACCTTGTCTAAATATATTCGAACTTCGGCATCATTTTTGGCCGCCACGCGGCCAATGGGCACTCTAATTTGTGCCGTAGAACCATCCAAAGAACTTACAAACATATAATCGGTTGGAGGTAGCCCCAAAGTGGGTATCAAATCCCAATTGTTTTTTTTGTTCGCATCTTTACGAATGTTGTTGTGTACTTGGCCTTTGCCTAAAATTAGAATGTGTTCAATAGGTATATTCAATTGGTCGAGAATATAATCAATACTGTTTTTTACTGCCATTGGGTGATGATAGCCATAATAAAATTGGTCGTACAACTTGTCAGCATAAATGGTCATTACCTGATGGCCACCACCTGATACACTTTGTCTATAATCGGCATATTCCTGAGCGGATATTTTTAGGGCAGAGTTAGTAATTATCAAGTAGTTGGCTGTGGTGGTGGGCAATGACGTGAAGTTTATGGGTTTTAAACTGCTGATGGTTTTAATGTCCGATAAATCAAAGATTATTAGTTCTTTTTGATTATTGTTTTGGGTGTTAAACTGCAATTGACTTCCGCTTAAATCGCCTTTTATCCGGAAACCGTTGGTAGCATCATAAATGGTTGGCAGAGTTTTGCCCGAGGCGTAATTGTCAAATTTGAAAAAAGTATTGCTACTTGCTTGAAAGTTCAAAAAGCTATCATTAGCTAAGTCAAATTTACGGTTATACGATAATCGCAAGAAAGGAACGGAGTGATATGAGTTTGGTCGTTGGGTGGCATCTTTTTCTCCGATAAAAAGAGTTGTAATATCTTTCATTTGGTTAGCCCCAATTTTCAACTCACCGTTGGTGAGTGGTATGGTTTGGTAGCCAGCAAACTCTTTGGTATAAATAAAATTTGTTTGATTCTCCAATGCAATTCCTAAACCATGATTTGAACCCTGATAGGATTCTTTGGGATTATTTCGGGCAATGGCGATAGTTTGTAGTTCGGCATCCAAACCAGCCAAAAATGGTGCGGGAGTATTAAGGGTATATTGCTTTAGCCAATTGCTGTTTGAACTCACATAACCCTCACCGGCGGTGTATTCGCTAAATGTTTGTTCTGGCACGTTGGCATTGGGCGTTCCATCATATAAATCTTCGAAAAACCATTTTACAGAAGTCCATCTAAAATAAGTATCAGCCGTTTTTCCGGTGTAGTTTCCATCATAAAAATCCTTTAAATGTTTTGTGGAGTTGGAATTTTTCCAGGTCAAAAAATAAACAGAAGTATCGGTATAAAGACTAACATAAGGGTTTGTGTGTTCCTCGGGAGTTCGGTATAGTACTTCATCCAACGAACCATCGTTTCGGGTGCCATAAAACTCTATAAAATCAGTACCATCAAATGAATTATCCGATTCTCCCGAAACATAAATCCACTGTTCTATTCCATTTTTAAAAACCTGAAAGTTCTTAGGATTAATGGCCGATACCGGAATGCCTGCATTAACCAAATCTGCTTGATTGATGCGATAAACCCCATCTTGTGTTATTTCAAATTTGAAATATTGTTGACTGTAATTTATCCATTCATTGCCATACGTTTGACCGATAGCGTGAATGGTAAATAAACTAAAAAATAGGGTAATTAAACACTTTTTCATCTTCTATTTGTAGATTAGGACATCAAAAATAACTTATTAGTTTCAAATAGCTTAAAAATCAGCAAAAAAGGATGTCTATTTTTATAGAAAAATGATGGTTTTTGGGGTTTGAGAATTTTATTCCAATTTATGGACAGGTATGTTTCTTATTTTTGCCGTCCACAAAGATAAAAAATTGTAATGAACAAAGTGGTTTCAAACGCCGATGAGGCGATACAAAACATTACGGATAACATGACCTTGATGCTCGGTGGTTTTGGATTATGTGGTATTCCGGAAAACTGCATTTCTGCATTAGTTAAAAAAGGTGTTAAGGGATTGACATGTATTTCAAACAATGCCGGAGTTGATGATTTTGGCATTGGATTGATGCTTAAAGGTAAACAAGTTAAAAAAATGATAAGCTCGTATGTGGGTGAAAATGAGGAGTTTGAGAGGCAATTGTTGACAGGCGAGTTGGAGGTTGATTTGATTCCACAGGGTACCTTGGCCGAGCGATGCCGTGCTGCCGGGGCAGGTATTCCGGCCTTTTTTACACCGGCTGGCCATGGCACAGAAGTGGCGGAAGGAAAAGAAACAAGAGAATTTAATGGGAAAATGTACTTGTTGGAACACGCCTTTGATGCCGATTTTGCTATTGTTAAAGCCTGGAAAGGCGACACCGATGGAAACCTAATTTTTAAAGCTACCGCAAGAAATTTTAACCCCATGATGGCCATGGCCGGAAAGTTTACTATTGCCGAAGTGGAAGAACTGGTGCAACCCGGCGAACTTGAACCCAATTTTATTCATGTACCCGGCATTTTTGTAAATGCCATTTTTCAGGGTGTGAATTATGAGAAAAGGATTGAGCAAAGGACGGTAAGGGGATGATTGAAGTCTTAAAAGATATTGGTTTTATAATTAAAGATTCAATACCAAAGAAGTTCAATTCTTGTGCAAACTTTAACAATTCAAAATTACTTGAGTCTGTCAATGAAAACTCAAACTTATTGGAATTGGAGGAGTTCATCAGTAAATTAGGTCTTTGTTCAGATTTGCCAAAAGTTTTCCCAAATAATATGCAGCAATTTTTGGGAATTGGGTATCAAATTTGGCAATATCCTCACCAATTGGCTAAATTAATGGAATTTGCAAAATTAAATAACGTTCAATCATATCTTGAACTGGGGGTTTATCATGGTGGTACTTTTGTTGCTATGACGAGCTATCTTAAAAAATCTTTAGGAAGAAATATATCTGCCGTTGCAGTTGATATAGCTAGTAATAAACCTTTAGAAACATATATAAAACAAAACGGGTTCGAATTTAAGAAAATGCCAAGTTATTCTCGACGGTTTGTCCGATTCCTAAAAGGTAAGCAGTTTGATATGGTTTTGATAGATGCAAATCACAGTTTTGAAAGTGTTATGAATGACTTTTTAATTTTAAAGAATCACGCAAGAATAATGGCATTTCATGATATTGTTGATGCCAATTGCCCTGGTGTGGTTAAATTTTGGAAGTGGTTGAAAAACTCTGGAGATTATCATACTATCGAATATATCGATCAGTATCCTGAAATTGAGCTCAAAAATCAAAAATATCTTGGCATTGGTGTGGTTACCAGAAAATAAAAAATTATGTTAGACAAAAACGGAATTGCAAAGCGAATAGCAAAAGAATTAAAAGACGGATATTACGTAAATTTGGGCATTGGAGTGCCAACCTTGGTGGCCAATTATATTCCCAAGGGAATGACCGTTACACTTCAGTCAGAAAATGGTTTGCTGGGTATGGGGCCTTTTCCAACAGAGGCCGAGGTAGATGCCGATTTGATAAATGCCGGAAAACAGACGGTTACCACATTGCCAGGATCGGCTTTTTTCGATTCGGCCACAAGTTTTGGTATGATACGCAGCGGGAGGGTTGATTTGACAGTGCTTGGAGCAATGGAAGTGAATGACCGCGGCGATATTGCAAACTGGAAAATCCCAGGCAAAATGGTAAAAGGTATGGGCGGAGCCATGGATTTGGTGGCTTCTGCCAAGAATATTATTGTGGCAATGATGCACACCAACAAGGCAGGAGAATCTAAATTACTTAAAGAATTGACACTTCCGGTAACAGGTTTGGGTTGTGTAAAAAAAGTGGTGACAGATTTGTGTGTGATGGACATTACCGAAAGAGGTTTTGAATTGAAAGAACTTGCCCCTGGTGTTACCGTGGAAATGGTGCGAAAGGCGACAGACGGAAGGCTGATTGTGGAAGGCGATATTCCGGTTATGGAGGGGTAAATAATTTAATTGGTTCATTTGTAGTTTTGCTGGCTTGGTTACAAAAAAATGAATGATGTAGGAAAGTTTTGCAGAGTATTTTTGAAAATAAATATTTCTGAAAATACCTGATTAACTCATTAAGTTTCGACGTACTTTTAATCACGAGGCAGTTGTCTATTGTGTCCGTCATGCAGAGGCTTGCCACTGCGTCACTTTTAATTTAAGAGATGCTTCGCTTTGCTCTGCATGACGGGTAGCTCGTTATTTAATCCGATAACTATCAGTACTTACATCTCAAATCTAAATTCTACCTTTGCCGACAAATTAGAAAAGTAAAAAAATAAAATATGAAAGTTACAGTTGTTGGTGCCGGTGCGGTGGGAGCGAGTTGTGCCGAGTACATTGCCATTAAAGATTTTGCAGACGAAGTAGTTTTGGTTGACATCAAAGAAGGTTTTGCCGAGGGTAAGGCTATGGATTTGATGCAGACTTCATCATTAAATGGGTTTGATACAAAAATTGTTGGAATAACAAATGATTATTCAAAAACCGCAAATAGCGACGTGGCCGTAATTACCAGCGGAATTGCCAGAAAACCGGGTATGACACGCGAGGAGCTTTTAGGAATTAATGCCGGAATTGTAAAATCAGTTACCGAAAACCTGTTGAAATATTCTCCAAACACCATCATTATTGTGGTGAGCAACCCAATGGATACTATGACTTATTTAGTTCACAAATCAAGCAATATTGCTAAAAATAGAATTATCGGAATGGGTGGAGCATTAGATTCTGCCCGTTTTAAATATAGATTGGCCGAGGCGTTGGGCTGCCCAACATCGGATGTGGATGGCATGGTTATAGGCGGACATAGCGACACAGGTATGGTGCCTTTGATTGAAAAGGCCACACGAAACAGTATAAATGTTTCTGAATTTTTGGATGCCGACCGAATGCAGAAAATTGTGGAAGATACCAAAGTGGGCGGTGCCACTTTGACTGCCTTGCTTGGCACTAGTGCATGGTATGCTCCGGGAGCGGCCGTATCTGAATTAGTTAGAGCAATTGCTCTTGATTCTAAAAAAATGTTCGCTTGTTCGGCATTGGTTGAGGGTGAATATGGTTTGAACGACCTGTGTATTGGTGTGCCATGTATTATTGGTAAAAATGGCATCGAGGAGATTGTTGAAATTTCGTTGAGCGGCAGCGAAAAAGACAAAATGACCGAAAGTGCTGAAGGGGTTCGAGGCACGAATGCTTTGTTGAATTAGTGTTTTGAATGAGAGCGATTTTGGCTTCGCCAAAATCGCTCTCATTTTTATATTTTATCCAAAACTTGTCGCTCAACTACGATTATATCATTGTTGGTGCAGGGCTTTTCGGGGCCACATTTGCCCGACTTGCCTCTGATGCTGGCAAAAAATGTTTGGTAATTGACAAACGAAACCATATTGCCGGAAATGCTTTTACTCAAAACATGCAAGGTATCGTGGTGCATCAATACGGAGCTCATATTTTTCATACCAACCACAAACCTATCTGGGATTTTGTAAACCGTTTCGCCAAATTCAATGATTATCGGCATTTAGTAAAAGTTTCATACCAAAATCAACTGTATTCTTTTCCCATAAATCAAATTACTTTTAGGCAATTGTTTGGTTTTTCTGATGCCAAAACAATTGAGAAATATTTGGTTAAAAATACTGAAAGGCCAATAGATGACTCACTTGAATCGTTTGCCAAAAGCCAAGTTGGAGAAAAGCTATTTGAAATTTTCATTAAAGGCTATACAGAAAAGCAATGGGGGAGAAGCTGTGCGGAATTGCCGAGTTCCATTTTAAAACGAATTCCTGTTAGAAGCAATAGTGATGAGTACTATTTTGACGACGATTTTCAGGGCATACCAATCGGAGGTTATACAAAAATGGTTGAAAAAATGCTTGATGGAATTGATGTTCAGTTGAATACGGATTTTTTTTCAATCAAAAACTGGTGCGAAACCAATGCACATAAAATAGTTTACACTGGGCCAATTGATGCTTTTTTTGACAATCAATTTGGCGAACTTGAATACAGAAGTTTGAGGTTTGAAATTCAAATTTTACAGCAAAAACAGTTTCAGGAAGTGGCAGTTATAAATTATTCGGATGCCCAAATTCCATTTACGCGTATTATTGAACACAAACATTTCGAGAAATCAAACGCAGATAGAACAGTTGTTACGAAAGAGTTTCCGCAAAAATGGGATATAGGTAAAGAACCATTTTACCCCATTAATGATAAAGAAAACAATACCCGATATGCCAAATACAAAACGTTGGCTGAAAAGAAAAGTAAATATGTTTTTGGCGGTCGTTTGGCCGAATACAGATATTATGATATGCACCAGGTAATTGCCTCGGCAATGAAGAAGTTTGAAAAGTCGAAAAAGTAATAATATGCAATTTTTTTTACATATTATAATATGCTTTTTGTAAAATATTGATTATACTTGCATAGTATAATATGTTGGAGGTTGTTTCAATTAGGGATGTAAAAGTGCAACTTGGGAATCTCGTAAAAAAATTACGAAAGAAGGAGGGCTTATCGCAAGTGGAATTGGCCGATTTATTAGGTCTTTCACGCATTACGGTTCAAAACCTCGAATCCGGACAAAATTTTACGATAGATACTCTTTTAAAAGTTGTGCATCATTTCAATTTATTGGAAGAACTTAATCGAACAATCAACCAAAAAATAAACGATACCAGTATAAACCCACTTTACTAACATGGTAAAAAACAACATTATTAGTGTATATTGTTTCGGGAAGGAAATTGGAAAAGTGGGATTGGACGAAAACCTGAACAGGTCTTATTTTCAATATGATCCGACATTTATTGTCGAAAATAAACGCTTAAATCTTTTCCCGCAAACGGGCATTATAAAACCCATTTCGCAAGTTCAGGTTTTTAGTAAATTTAATGATGATGTTTTTAAAGGATTGCCTCCCCAAATTGCCGATTCTCTTCCCGATTCATTCGGAAATATCATTTTTAAAACTTGGTTAGAGTCCCAACAGAAAGGGTTGAAAAGAATAAATGTATTGCAACAATTGGCCTATATCGGTAATAGAGGTATGGGGGCATTAGAGTATAAACCCTGCCTTGATTTTCCATCAAACTCTACAATTGATGTTAAAGAAATAGCTGAAGTTTTAAAGCAAGTATTGACCAACAAACAAAATACGCTCAACCCCAAACTTGATACGCAAGGGTTAATTAATATTTTTAAAATGGGAACTTCGGTTGGCGGTGCTCGGCCAAAAATTTTAATTTCGGAACATAAAGTAACTGGAAAAATAATTCCGGGCGACATCAATTATTCGGATAACTATCGACACCTTATCGTAAAATTGGATTTGGATGAAGTGGCTTATCCCAGAGAGCTAATCGAATATTGTTACTATTTAACGGCACTTGAATGTGGAATTAGAATGATGCCATCAAAAATGATTGACAATAAGCATTTTGCAACTGAACGTTTTGATAGAAATAACGGCAAAAAAATTCATACGCTCACAGCAACCGGACTCACAGGGTGGAGCTACAAAAATTCGGAAGTATCGAGCTACGAAAACCTTTTTGAACTCGCCTTATTTCTGAAAATCCCTTATACAGAAATACAAGAACTATTTACAAGAATGATTTTTAATATTGTTTTTGGCAATAGCGATGATCATTTGAAAAATCACTCATTTATTTATGATTTAGAAACCGACAAATGGCATTTGTCTCCGGCCTATGATTTGACGTATTCCCTTAATCCGATGATGAATTATACGCATGTCAGTAGAGCATTATCCGTAAATTCAAAGAGAATAGATATTCGGCTATCAGATGTAATGATAACTGCGGAAAAATATACAATAAAAAATCCTACTGGAATTATTGCCAAAGTGCAGACTGCTATCGAGGTTTTGGAAAAATCAATGCACGAGAACAACATCCCCATCCAAATTATTAAAAGTATCAAGTCAGATTTTACTATCCTCAATTAAAAGCCGATGACCTACGGAATTAAAATGATGATTTGGGCAGGGTTGACTTTTGCCTTTATGAATGTATTCATCAAACTGACACCTGGCATTCCGTCATCAGAAATTGTATTTTTTCGTGCCATCATTTCCCTCATTTTGTCGGCAGTGATTTTAAAACGGAAGCGTATGTCGTTTTGGGGAAATAATCGTAAAGTTTTAATACTTAGAGGGTTGTTTGGCACCATGGCGTTGGTCATGTTCTTTTATTCGTTGCATAAATTGCCGTTGGCCGCGGCAATGGTGGTTCATTATTTGTCGCCTATTTTTACCGCAGTTATTGCTCATTTTTATTTGCGAGAAAAGCTCAAATGGGTTCAAGTGTTGTTTTTTAGTATCAGTTTTGCCGGCATTTTGTTGATGAAACAAGTGGATGAAAGATTGCAATGGTTTCCAGTTTTGGCAGGTGTGGGAGGTGCACTTTTTAGCGGGGCAGCTTACAATTGCATCCGAAAATTAAAATTTACCGAAAATAGTAATGTCATTATTTTCTACTTCCCTTTTTTGGCTGTTCCTATTACCTTAGCTATTGTGCTTATTACCGGAAACTGGGTTTGGCCATCGGTAAAAGAGTATGGTTACCTAGTTATTATTGGAGTTCTTACCCAAATTGCCCAACATTTTCTTACGAAGGCTTATCAGTCAGAAATGGCGAACAAAGTAGCCGCCGTTTCTAATCTGGGTGTAATATATGGCCTTGTTCTTGGCTATCTAATTTTCAATGATGTTTTTAACGTATGGTCTATTTTAGGAATGGCATTGGTGGTAATTGGTGTAGTTTTAAACCTATATTTCGACAAACAAAAAAGCCCCAAAATCTAAGATTTTGGGGCGATAAAATTTGTTGATATTTTTACTTTACAGCTTTAACCACAGCGGCAAAAGCTTCTGGATGATTCATAGCTAAATCAGCCAAAACTTTACGATTAAGTTCAAGCCCCTTGGCGTTGGCCGCTCCCATAAATTGAGAATAACTCATACCGTTAATTCTTGTTCCGGCATTGATACGCTGAATCCACAAGGCTCTAAAACTTCTCTTTTTCGCTTTTCGGTCGCGGTAGGCGTAGCCCCACCCTTTCTCGATGGTGTTTTTGGCTACTGTCCAAACATTTTTTCTTCTGCCAAAAAATCCTTTGGCATGCTTCATCATTTTTTTTCTTCGCCGTCTTGCGGCTACAACATTTACTGAACGTGGCATAAACTTATAATTTGTTGGCCGAGGCGTTTCTTTTTACGAAAACTTTTGCCAGACCAATTTGTTAAACATTAATTACTTACCGATTCTTAGCAAGAATTTTACATTGTTTTCATCTCGCTCGTGCACCAAACCACTATACGTTAAATTACGCTTTTGTTTAGTACTTTTTTTCGTCAAAATGTGACGTTTGAAAGCTCTCTTTCTCTTAATCTTGCCCGAGCCGGTCAAAGAAAAACGCTTCTTTGCACTCGAGTTTGTTTTCATTTTAGGCATCTCTATTTAAAATTACTTTTTAGGTGCTAACATTATAATCATTTTCTTTCCCTCCATTTTGGGCAATTGCTCAAGTTTTGCCACTTCCTGAAGTTGTTCGGCAAATTGCAATAACAACAACTCACCACGCTCTTTATGCACAATGGTTCGGCCTCTAAAAAATACATAAGCCCTAACCTTATTGCCTTCTTGCAGAAATTTTTCTGCATGTTTTCTTTTAAATTCTACATCATGGTCATCGGTGTTTGGGCCAAAACGAATTTCTTTGACCACGGTTTTCACCTGTTTAGATTTGATTTCTTTTTGTTTCTTTTTTTGTTCGTATAAAAATTTGTTGTAGTCGAGAATTTTGCACACAGGAGGCTGAGCATTTGGCGAGATTTCAACCAAATCAAGCTCTTCTTCTTCGGCCATTTTTAAAGCCGCAGCCAAGCCAACTATTTGTGGCTCCCCGTCTCCTACAAGCCGAATGGGGTCGGCTTTGATGTGTTCATTAATTCGATGCTCGGCCTCTTTTCTCCGAATCGGACCTTTTGCTCTAACTTTTTTCAATAAATTTTATACTTCTAAAATTGTGTTAAAAAAATTCACGAACTCATTCAAAGCCATGCTTCCTTTGTCGCCTTGTTTGTGAACTCGAACCGAAACTGCTTCATTTTCAAACTCTTGCTCGCCCACAATAAGCATAATCGGAATTTTGCTAACCTCCGAATCGCGGATTTTTTTACCTATTTTTTCGTTCCTTTCGTCAACGAAGCCGCGAATATCGTATTTATGAAGATATTTTAAAACTTTTTGGCCATAATCGTTGTATTTTTCACTTATGGGTAAAATAACAAATTGTTCAGGACTCAACCATAAAGGAAAATCTCCCGCACAGTGTTCAATCAAAATGCCTATAAACCGCTCCAATGAGCCGAATGGAGCACGATGAATCATTACCGGACGATGTTTTTGATTGTCGGCACCAATATATTCAAGTCCAAATCTTTCGGGCAAATTGTAATCTACCTGAATGGTGCCTAATTGCCATTTTCTACCAATGGCATCTTTTACCATAAAGTCGAGTTTGGGGCCATAAAAGGCTGCCTCTCCATATTCTGTAACGGTAATTAAATCACGCTCGGCGGCTGCTTCTATAATGGCTGCTTCTGCTTTCTCCCAGTTTTCATCGCTACCAATATATTTTGATTTGTCTTCTCTGTCTCTCAGTGAAATTTGTGCGGTAAAATCCTCAAAACCAAGTTTTTTAAATACGTACATTACCAAGTCGATAACTTCCACAAATTCTGATTTTATCTGATCTTGTGTACAGAAAATATGTGCATCATCTTGGGTAAATCCTCTAACGCGAGCCAATCCGTTTAATTCGCCCGATTGTTCGTAGCGATATACCGTTCCAAACTCTGCCACACGCATGGGCAAATCTTTGTAGGAATGAGGTTTAAATTTATATATCTCGCAATGATGCGGACAGTTCATAGGTTTTAGCAAAAATTCTTCGTCTTCGTTTGGTGTTTTGATGGGTTGAAACGAATCTTTACCATATTTTTCGTAATGCCCACTGGTTACATACAAATCTTTTTTGCCGATGTGTGGAGTGACCACGGGCAAATAGCCCCTCTCTACTTGTGCCTGTCGCATAAAACGCTCCAAACGCTCGCGAATGGCGGTTCCTTTTGGTAACCAAATGGGCAAACCTGCACCGACTTTTTCTGAGAAGGTAAATAATTCAAGTTCTTTTCCGAGTTTTTTGTGGTCACGTTTTTTTGCTTCTTCCAAAATGTGCAAATATTCTGTAAGCTCCGCTTGTTTTGGGAAAGAAACGGCATAAATGCGGGTAAGTTGTTTGCTTTTTTCATCGCCAAGCCAATAGGCTCCGGCCACCAACATCAGTTTTACAGCCTTTATTTTTCCGGTGCTGGGTATGTGGGGGCCTCGGCATAAATCTGTAAAATTTCCCTGCTCGTAAAAGGTAATGGTTCCATCCTCGAGGCGGTCGAGAAGATCAAGTTTATAGGGGTCTTGTTTTTCTTTGAAATAAGAAATTGCCTCAGCTTTTGAAATATCTTTTCTTATGTAGTTGTTGTCTTGGCGAGCCAATTCAAGCATTTTAGCTTCCACTTTTTCAAATTCGGAAGCCGAAAATTGGTGGTCACCAAAATCTATGTCGTAATAAAACCCGGTTTCTATTGGAGGGCCAATGCCAAGTTTTATTCCTGGGTAGAGTGCCTCGAGGGCCTCTGCCATTAAGTGTGCCGAACTGTGCCAAAAGGTTGATTTTCCGGCGGTATCATTCCACGTTAAAAGCTGCAAACTTGAGTCGGTTTGAAGCTGTCGGTCAGCATCCCATACCTCGCCATTTACCTTGGCTGCCAAAACATTTCGTGCCAATCCTTCGCTAATGCTTTTGGCCACGTCCATTGATGAACTTCCCTTTGCATACTCTCTGATGCTGCCATCGGGAAGTGTAATTTTTATGTTTTCCAATTTATATATACTTATGTTTCGAACCATACAAGCGGGTCGAAACGGTTTCTTTTATTTGCTTACTCTCTTGAGTCCTAATTTTGCTTTTTCAAAATCAGGTTCTATTTTTAAACATTTTTCATACAAGGCTTTTGCTTGCTCGTTTTGCCCTTTGGTTTCATGACACAAGCCAATCATATAATGCCCTTTGGTAAATTCGGGGGCAAATTTAACTGCAATTAAAAAATGTTCGTTGGCTCGGTCAATATTATTCAGCCAAAAATTAATATAGCCAACGTTGTAGTAGGCCAAATAATGTTGAGCATTTAGGTCGATGGTTTTTTGATAATAAACCATGGCACTGTCTAAATATGCCTTTTTTACCACTGTTCCGTTTGGCAGTAAACCTAAGTTTTGATATAAAAAACCCATGCTGTAGGCGGCCTCGTCGCTATCAGGGTTGGCCAATAGTGCGTTGTGAAAATAAGCCAATCCAATGGTATCATTTTTTGCGGCATAAAGCTGCCCTAATTGTATTAATGCTTCATGATGATAGAGGTCTATCTGCGTAACTTTTTGAAATTTTTTGATGGCTTCGGTGGTGTCTTTGTTTTCTTTCCAAATCATTCCCTGATAAAAAAGACCTTCTGCATTGGCCGAATTAACTTTTTCTAACTTTTCTAATACACTTTTGGCATTGTCAAACTGACGAACAAAATAGTAAAATCTTCCCAAGCTAAGCAAAGCTGTCTCATTTTTGCCATCCACTTCAACGGCCTTTTTGTAGCTTTCCAAAGCCTTTTTGGTTTCATTTTGAGCCATATAAACATCCGCTTCTCCAATAAGGTAATTGGCATTGTTGGGAGATAATTTTATTGCCCTTTGCATATCTAATAGAGCTAAATCAGGTCTATTATCTTTGGCAAGTTCCAAACCTCTTTTGTAGATGTATTCATCGTTTTCTGGATTTTCATTTATCATCTTGCTCCACTCTTTTACCACCAAGCTAAGCGTAGAGTCCTGAATCAAAGCATCTTCACTGTGATTTTTAAAAATACCTCCGCAGGAATACAGCGAAAAAATCGCCCAATTGATTATGAAAAATTTTACTGTGATTTTTCTCATTTTTTTAATGGGTCAAATTTCAATAATTTTGACCATTTAAAAATACAAAATACGATGCCTTTTTACCACCGTCTTGGAAACATTCCTCAAAAACGACACGTACAGTTTAGAAAACCTGATGGAAATTTATATGCCGAAGAACTTGTTGGCACGGAGGGTTTCTCTAATATTCAATCATTAGTCTATCATTGTCATCCGCCAACTTTGGTTAAACACATTGGCGAACCAATTGACAAAAGACCGAAATATGCGGTTGAAAATAATTTGAAACACCGAAGTTTTCTTACCTTCAACACAAAACCTGTGGATGATTTTATTGAAAGCCGCGTTACATTAATGGGCAATAATGATTTGCTTGTAGTGTCGGCTGCTCCACGGAAAAGTATGACCGATTATTTCTTCAAAAACTCGGATTGTGACGAAGTAATTTTTGTGCATGAGGGAACCGGAATTTTAAAAACAGTCTATGGTCAAATAAAATTTGGTTATGGAGATTATTTAATAATACCGCGTGGCACCATTTATCAAATGCACTTTGATGGCGAAAACAATCGACTTTTTATAACCGAAAGTTTTTCGCCGGTATATCCGCCAAAAAGATATTTGAATAATCAAGGTCAGTTTTTAGAGCATAGCCCATTTTGTGAGCGAGATTTGCGAGTGCCTGAAAACCTCGAAACATTCGATGAGTTTGGAGATTTTAAGGTATTGATTAAAAAATCTGGGTATATGTTTCCATACACCATGGCCACACACCCGTTTGATTTAATTGGGTGGGATGGATGCCTTTATCCGTATGCCTTTAATATTGCCGATTTTGAACCCATTACAGGAAGAGTGCATCAGCCGCCACCGGTGCATCAAAATTTTGAAGGAAGAAACTATGTAATATGTTCATTTGTTCCTCGCTTATACGATTATCATCCTGAAGCCATTCCGGCACCATACCACCACAGCAACGTGGACAGCGATGAAATTTTATATTATGTTGATGGCGATTTTATGAGCCGAAAACATGTGGAAAGAGGTATGATAACTCTACATCCGAAAGGCATTCCTCACGGGCCACATCCCGGCACTATCGAAAAAAGTATCGGACAGAAAGAAACCCGTGAGCTGGCAGTGATGATTGACCCATTTTATCCTTTGCATATTACAGAAGAGGCACTTTCTATGGAGGATAAAGGCTATTGGAAAAGCTGGGTGGAATAGGTTTTAGAACCAACTCTCGCGGCATTTTTTTTTAGTTTTAATGCTTTTTTCTTAAACAAAACAGATAAGAGTTGAAGTCGAAACTCGTTGCAAAAATTCTATCAATAATTCTGCTTCTGTTGCAGTGTCTCTATTTTATTCCTCTTTTGATAGATTTAATAAACAATCCTCCGCAGCCTGAAGAATTTTTTTTGATTGGGGTATCGGTCTTTCTTTTTGTCACTTCTTTTTTGGCATGGGCACTTTGGTTCGACCCCAGCATAATTAACCATAAAGTTTGGCTCCGATATACTTTATATGTAATTATTGTGGTGTGGGCTTTGGTCGGTATTCTTTTAACAAGTATGAACTGGTGGATATTGACTGCTGTTATTTTTGCCTTCTACCTCTGGTTCAAGTTCCTAAATAAAAACCGGATAACCGTTTATCAGAGTATTGTGGCTTATTCTATTTTAAATTTACTTCTATTATTGCTTCTATTGGGCGGTGCATATTTTCAATAAAAAATATGTTGCTAACCTGTTGTGCCTGTTGCACAACCAAACCATTCAAAGGTAAAAAAAATAGTTATAGACAAAATCGCGGAAAAATGTTCACAACACACTGTTAATCAATAAGATAAACAAATATTGACTATCTTTACACCATGCAAGGACGACAAGAGATAGAGCCAAAAATGTTCTATCAAGTAAGTTTAGAAGACTTGGTTCCCAAAGATAATTTCTATCGAAAACTTGGGGAGGCGTTAAATCTTCACTTTTTGTATAAAGCCACGGCAGGATACTATGGCACAGAAGGTCAGGAGTCGATAGACCCCGTGGTGTTCTTTAAACTACTGTTGGTGGGCTATTTAAACAACATCAACTCCGACAGAAAACTGATTGAATATTGTTCAAATTGTTTGGATGTTCGGTTGTTTTTAAAGTATGATATAGACCAATCATTGCCTTGGCACAGCACCATAAGCCGCACCCGACAGTTGTATGGCGAAGAAGTATTTTTGAGTTTGTTTCAAGAGGTATTGAGGCTTTGCATACAAAAAGGAATGGTAAAAGGCAAACGCCAAGCGGTGGATAGTGCCTTTATAAAAGCCAATGCCAGCATGGATAGTTTGATAGAAAAACAGGTAGTGGCAGATGCACCAGCATACTTAGATGAGTTGAACAAAAACTCGGACTATCAGGTAACGAGCAGCCGAAAAAAGTTGGTAGAGCGACATCACAACTGGAAAAAAGAAGCCTACAAAGGAATGCCAGGCAACAATAAAACTGTAAAAACAGACGAAAACGGCAACGACATTCGGCCTAAATATTTGAGCAATCACACACACTACAGTCCCACCGACCCCGAAGCCAAAATATCGGTAAAACCGGGCAAAGCCCGCCAATTGAATTACAGTGGCCAATTGGCAGTTGATGATGCCCACCACGTAATAACCGGAGCATGTGCCAGCACAGCAGGCAGCAAAGACAGCGAAAACCTACCCGAAATAGTAAGCCAAACCATCAAAAATCTGAAAGAAAACGACCTTACCATAGATCAATTAACGGCCGATGCGGGCTACAGCAGCGGCACAGCATTACGGTATTGCGAAGAACAAAATATAGATGCTTATATACCCAACTTTGGGTTGTATAAACCCAATAGAGAAGGTTTTAAATTTAATAAAGACCAAAATCAATACGAGTGTCAAAAGCAGGGAGGAAACCAAGCAATACTAACCTTTAAGGGTATAAAAACCGACAGTAAAGGCTACCAAAAAAAGCAATACCGCAGTTCAGAATCAAGTTGCAAGAACTGCCCCTTGCGAGAACAATGTTGTGGCAAAAGCACCAAGTTTAAAAAGATAGAAGAAAGCATAGACAAACCCTACTACGACCGTATGCACCAAAAATTAGCCCAAAATCCAGAGTATGCAAAGAAGATAAGCAAAATACGCAGCAGCACGGTAGAGCCAGTGTTGGGCACGCTTATCAACTTCTTGAACATGAAAAAAATAAACAGCCGAGGGATGAAACAAGCCAACAAGCATGTGCTGATGGCTGCCCTAACCTACAACCTCAAAAAATACCTCAACTTTAGCCGTAAAAAAGTACAAGGCAATGTGCAAGCAATGGAGCAAACGTCAAATCTTCTTAAAATCAAGTTATTAGAAGCATTTTCATGCATTTTGGGCGGTTCATTTTTTTGTATAACGAAACCCTGCCGTTTAAATTAGAGTGCCTTAAATGGCACTATTTCCTTTTGTTTTTTTCTTGATTTTTAAGCATTTTTTCTTTTTTCAAGAGTTGTGCAACAGCTACTGTTGTTAACTCATTCTCCGATTTACAGTAAGTTTAATCATACTTAACATTCACTTAATACTTTAAGCTGTGTTTTGCAGCCGTAAAAAGTATTTAAGAAATGATTAAATTAAAATTTAGCTTATTCGCAATTGTAGCATTGTTTGTAAGTAGCTCTATGTTTACTTCTTGTGGTCCTGATAAAGGAGATGATACTCCAATATTCACGCCTGACACAGAATTTACAACCTCAGAGATTAAAGATGATGCAGGTGTAGTTTTAGAAACCATTATTACTATTAAAGACAACGGAAAAGGAATTGGTACAATGACTTTGACCAACGATAAAACTTGGGTTTTGAATGGTCTTGTGTTTGTAAACGAAGGCCAAACATTGACAATCAATCCTGGAACTGTTATTAAAGGAAAATCTGGTCAAGGTGAAAATGCTTCTGCTCTTATTGTGGCAAGAGGTGCAAAAATTATGGCCGAAGGTACTGCCGCTGAACCAATTATTTTTACTTCTGAAGCAGATAAATTGGATGGTTCTATGGCTCCATCAACTCGCGGATTGTGGGGTGGACTTATTGTGCTTGGAAAAGCCGGGTTAAATAGTACACCAGGTTATTCTTCTATCGAAGGTATCCCAACTTCTGAAACCAGAGGCGTGTATGGTGGTAGTGACGATGCAGACAACTCAGGTGTGTTGAGATACATTTCTATCAGACATGGTGGAACGGATATTGGTGCAGGAAACGAAATCAACGGTTTGTCTTTGGGCGGTGTTGGTAGCGGTACTATTGTTGACCACATTGAAGTAGTTGGTAATGCCGATGATGCGGTTGAATTGTTTGGTGGAACAGTAAATATAAAATATATGGCTCTTGCTTACTGTGGTGATGACAACATTGACTACGATGAAGGTTGGAGGGGCAAAGCACAATTTATTTTTGTTCAACAAGATCCATCACTAGTGGGTGATAGAGGTGGTGAGCACGATGGTGGAACTGATCCTGAAGATGGAACTCCTTATGCCTTGCCGGTTTTCTCAAACTGCACATACATTGGTCATGGAAACAGCCGAGCTGTAACTTTTAGAGATAATGCCGGTGGTGAATATCACAATTCAATCTTCGTAAACTGGAAACATGGTATTGACATTGAAGACCTTGATGGTGACGGAGAAGACAGCAAAAAACGTTTGGATGCAGGTCAATTGAAAGTAGTTGACAACATCTTCCACATGGTTGAAGGTAGTGATTTGACAAAAATTATCCTTTCTTCTAAAGGAGATAACCTTGAAGGTGGTGCAAACACTTCAGGAAACAAAATTGCTAATCCAGGTTTAACAGCTGGCGTTCCTTCTGGCGATGTGAGCGGTGCAAGCGATTTGTCTGCCGACCCATTCTTTACAAAAACTACTTATAAAGGTGCTTTTGAACCAGGAAAAGATGCTTGGATTAAAGGCTGGACAGAGATTGATGCTCTTGGTCTAGTAAAATAAGATCGTAAATAAACAGATAATAGTTGAACTACTGTTGAAATAAGTTTTAACAATAACCACCGTGTCATTAGGCACGGTGGTTTAATTGTTTTAAAAAGCAAAAAATTAAAAGGAATACAATTTTTAGAATGAAACAATTTTTTATCACAATCAGCATTATCGCTGCCCTTTTTTCGGGAGCATTTGCACAAAACCAAAAAGGTACATTGCAAGGTACTTTGATTGACGACTATGGCGAACCGGTTTACAATGCCTACATAAAAGTAGCCGGAACCCAAACAGGAACCATTTCGGACTTTGATGGTAGATATTCGTTTGGCCTAGAACCCGGCATTTATACCATCGAAATATCACACATTACTTTTGAGCAGTTGACGTTTGAAAACGTAAAAATTGAAGCCGGAAAAATTACCATCCAAAATGCAACTATGTCAAGCGGTTCAGGATTGCTTTTGAAAGGTGCGGAAGTTTCTGTAAAAAGAAAATTGGCCGAAAGCAAAGAGGAGGTTATCAATATGCAAATAAGAGCCGACCGAGCCATAAGTATTATTGGCAACGAACAAATGACGCAACAACAATCGACAAATGCAGCGGATGCCGTTGGTCGTGTAACCGGTGTTTCAGTAGAAGGTGGCCGATACGTTTCTGTGCGTGGTTTGGGCGATAGATACAGCAAAACCACTTTAAATGCATGCGAAGTGCCAAGTCTTGACCCCGACAGAAACTCAGTTCAAATGGATTTGTTTCCTAGCAACATGATTAGCAATATGCAGGTAAACAAAAGTTATTTGCCAGAGCTTCCCGGAGATTTTTCGGGTGGTTTGATAGACATTACTACCAAAGAATTTCCTGATTCATTTTTTATGAATTTCAGCCTCTCGCTTGGTGGCAACAGTCAGGCATTTTTTAATCCAAACTTCATTACGTACAATGGTAGTAAAACCGATTTTTTGGGTTTTGATAATGGCAAACGCGAAATGCCGGATATGGCTGCAAACACCGAAGTGCCAAACATAGTTCCTGTTCCGGGAGCCGATAACAGTCAACTGGAAGCACTATCAAAGAGTTTTGGAACTGATAATAACATACATACCAAAAACGGCGGTATAAACCAAAGTTACGCCTACAACATTGGTGGAACGTTTGGCGGTAAGAAGGTAACAGGTTCTAAACCTTGGGGTTACCTATTGGGTGCAAGCTACAGAAGAAATTACAGTTTTTACGACAACGGCAGCGTAGGCAGATTCAATGCGGTATCATCCACGGAGCTCAATCCACAATATTTGTTGAACGACAAGAGTTCGTCTGATCAAGTTATTACCGGGCTATACGGAAACTTGAGTTATAGTATTAAAAAATATAATCCAATTGGTTTAAGAAAACTAAGCCTTACCACAATGAGAAATCAAAGTGGAGAAGTTGGAACAAGAATTTTGGCAGGAATGTGGGCGGAAGATGCTCCGGTTAATTCC
Organism: Flavobacteriales bacterium; assembly: GCA_020635395.1. Classification (NCBI taxonomy): domain Bacteria; kingdom Pseudomonadati; phylum Bacteroidota; class Flavobacteriia; order Flavobacteriales; species Flavobacteriales bacterium. The sequence goes on along the minus strand of JACJZV010000005.1, from coordinate 35,965 downwards.
AACGCCATTTTTGTTTCGAACACGTTGCAGTATTTGCAACGAACGCTTACAAACACACAACTAAAAGGAGAGCATAGTTTTACAAGAGCGGATCAATCATTAAAACCTACTCGAATCGATTGGATTTCGTCAGCCACTATTTCGCAACAAAATGAACCCGATTTGCGATTTTTTGCCTACGATTACACCGTTTCTTCTACCAATGATACAATGTATCGAATCAACAAGGCGGCATACAACGCACCTTCTCGATACTACAGAAAAATGGATGAAACCAACTGGGATAATAAAATTTTCTTAACCATTCCGTTGGCCGATAGATTTGATAAAAAACGAGAATTTAAAACCGGTGTTTCGTATTTGCACAAAATGAGAACTTTTAGAGAAACACGTTTTGACTATTTTGAAACGAACGATTTCGATGGAAATATTAACGCATTTTTTGCACCGGAAAACATGAACATTGCCTCTTATCCGTCAACAAATGCAAATCAATATACGTTCATAAAAGGAAATCCTGCCGGAAATAAAAAGAATAGTTATGATGGTTGGCAAAATGTAATGGCCGCTTTTGCTCAAATAAACACCGCCCTAAGTCAAAAGTGGGTTTTTACAGGGGGTGCCAGAGTGGAGACTACAGATATTTTGGTTCGTTCACTTTTAGAAAGCCAAAAAGCAGGAAAATTGAACAATATCGACGTTTTACCGGGCATTAATCTTATTTACAATTTTGTGAACAGAATAGATACTTCAACCTATTCCGACCGAAAAATGGGTAACATACGTTTTGGATATTCACAAACCTTGGCACGTCCAACGTTTAGGGAGTTAGTTCCTTTCCCTTCGTTTTTCTTCACAGGCGATTATGTACTTATTGGTAATCCAAACTTGAGAAGAACTAAAATTCAAAATTTTGATATTCGATATGAGTTAGTTCCATCAAGAGGGAAAACATTCTCGCTTTCCGGTTTCTATAAAATGTTTGATGCACCCATCGAAAAAACACAAAACCCTACGGCAGGCAATACCGAAATTACCTTTAGCAATGTGGGAAATGCAACACTGTATGGTTTAGAAATGGAGTGGTTGCAAAATTTAGCTTTTGTTAATCCAAGATTAGAAATAATCGAGTGGGGCTTCAACGGTTCGCTTATAAAAAGCATCGTTACCATTGATAGTTTTGAGTATACTGTAAGAAAAGAAATTGACGAAACGGCATCGCCAACTCGACCGATGTATGGCCAATCTCCTTATATTTTTAACACCTATTTCAACATCAGAAATAAAGTGAACAAAGATTCGAGCGATTTTACGGCCAACATTAGCTTTAATATTTTCGGAAAACGTTTGGCTTTGGTAAGTCAAGGAGATTTGCCGGATGTTTACGAAATGCCTCGACCTTCATTGGATGTAAACCTTTTCAAGAAAATTGGCTCAAAATCACAAGTGGTTGTATCGGTAAAAAACATCTTAAATCCTCAAGTGAAATTTGTACATAACTATGCCAGAACTGATTATATCTACTCTGGCAGCACCCAAGGCATCCGCTGGAGTATTGGCTACAAACACACTTTATAATTAGTAAATTTTGTATTCCTAATAAGGGCTTCTGTCGGTTTCGGCAGAGGCCTTTTTGTGGCTAATACGATTCTGCCAACGGCAAAAAAGCACCACATGGCAGCTACATCTATGAAATAGACGGCAGAACCATCGACCAAAAAATCTATTACAAAACGGGTTGGGTAGAGTTGGTGAGGTAGAACAGTTCAAAGTAGGAGTCAAAAAAACTAAATATTTTAACACCTAATTCCTTATTAAAAAGGATATTTTCGCGGCCTCAAAAAAGACTGCATGCAATCTATTAGAAACATTGCCATTATTGCCCACGTTGACCACGGAAAAACAACCTTAGTTGATAAAATTATTCAAGCCAGTAAATTGTTGGATGACCGAAAAGAAACTGGAGAATTAATCTTGGATAACAACGACTTGGAACGGGAGAGAGGCATTACCATCCTTTCTAAAAATGTTTCTGTTAACTATAAAGGAGTAAAAATTAATATCATTGATACTCCCGGTCACAGTGATTTTGGCGGCGAGGTAGAGCGTGTGCTAAAAATGGCCGATGGTGTGCTGTTGTTGGTAGATGCCTTTGAAGGCCCCATGCCTCAAACACGTTTTGTTCTCAGCAAAGCTATTGAGTTGGGGTTGAAGCCAATTGTTGTAATTAATAAAGTTGATAAGCAAAACTGCCGACCAGAAGAGGTGCAACACGATGTATTTGAGTTGATGTTTAACTTGGATGCCACCGAAGACCAGTTGGATTTTGAAACCCTTTATGGAAGCTCCAAACATGGCTGGATGAATTTTGACTACAAACAACCCACCGACGATATTTGGCCATTGATGGATACTATTTTAAAGGTAATTCCAGAGGCTCCTTATCGCGAGGGCTCTCCACAAATGCAAATTACTTCATTGGATTTTTCGCCATTTAAAGGTCGTATTGCCATTGGTCGTGTGTTTAGAGGCGATTTGAATGTGGGCAAAGATTACATGCTTTGCAAAAGAGATGGTGTTACCAAAAAAGTGAGAATAAAAGAATTAGACGTGTTTGAAGGTTTGGGCAAAGTCCCTACCGAATCGGTGAGAAGTGGCGATATCTGTGCCATTGTCGGTTTGGATGATTTCGAAATCGGCGATACACTTGCCGATATAGAAAACCCCGAAGCCTTGCCAAGAATTAAAGTGGACGAACCAACAATGAGTATGCTTTTTACCATCAACACCTCTCCTTTTTTTGGAAAAGAAGGCAAGTTTGTTACCTCACGCCATTTGCGTGATCGATTGGAAAAAGAAACAGAAAAGAACCTTGCCTTGCGTATTCAATATACTGACTCTGAAGACAAATTTGTGGTGCATGGTCGTGGCATCTTGCATCTTTCTGTTTTGATAGAAACCATGCGAAGAGAAGGGTATGAATTGCAAGTGGGAAAACCACAGGTTATAACCAAAGAGGTTGATGGTGAAACATTAGAACCCTACGAAACTCTTGTGATTGATGTGCCAGAGGACTATGCAGGGAAAGCTATCGAATTGGTTACCATGCGAAAAGGGGAACTACAAGTAATGGAGCCAAAAGGCGACTTACAACATTTGGAGTTTGACATTCCGTCGAGAGGGATTATTGGATTAAGAAACAACGTGCTGACCGCAACGGCAGGAGAGGCAATTATGACCCACCGTTTAAGGGGATATGATGCCATTAAAGGAGATATTCCTACCAGACTAAAAGGCTCGTTGGTAAGCATGGAGCAAGGTCAGGTATTGGCTTATGCCATTGACAGGGTGCAAGACAGAGGAAGATTTTTTGTAGAACCCGGCGAACAAATCTATAAAGGTCAGGTTGTGGGTGAGCATACCCGAAACAACGACTTGGATTTGAATCTAATTAAGGGTAAAAAATTGACGAACATCAGAGCGTCTGGTACTGATGAGGCTGCGAAGATATTTCCGAAGGTTCAGTTCTCTTTGGAAGAGGCTATGGAGTATATCAAAGAGGATGAGTATTTGGAAGTAACTCCGCAAAGTTTGCGAATGCGAAAAATATAGAAATAAAAAAGGCCGGTTTTGCCGGCCTTTTTTTATGCAATACTAAATTTTAGTAATTCAGAGGTTCAAGTCTAAAAGAGGCTTTTTTCTCCTTTTTGTAATATTCCGAAATCAAAACGTATCCTGGTTTGGCAGCCATAAAAGCAATGGAACTCGCCTCTGTAGAAAGTTCAATTTTATCTTCGCTATATTCTTCTTGTCCTTGCACATAATGTACAAAATGAACAACCGCTTGTTTTTTTAGTTTACCCTTCACTTTTTCAATGTCTGTATAGGCAAAACTTACCAATGAAGCGTCTTCATTGTTTTGAGTGAAACAATAATCGAACATACCTACCGATTTTAGCAAACGAGCCAGCAAATGTTGACTTACTGTTCCGTAACCCTGTGGCAATACGTCAGTTCTCGCTTTTTTGTCGTGTATGTGTACTTTTGAAAGTTCATAGTCGGGAGAAATTTCTAAAACCACCATATTGCCAAACTTAATTTCCATTGTACTGGCATTGGTACTCACGTTGCTGCTGGAGGCCGCCAAAACATTCATGGCCACTCCGGCTGCACTCACTTGTTTGCGGTATTGCTCGCCAATGGCGTATATTCTGCCATCTGCGGTTTGAACCACGTTGTGAAAGAATACATAATACTTGCTCAATTCTTTTTTCTGCTCAGAACTTACCAAATCTGCCACATCTCGCGACCAAGAAATAAAGTTTTCAGAAATTTCTTCGCCCGTAGGGGAAATTACTTTAATGAAAACACCTTTGCTGTCGCTTTTCATTGCTTTGTCTTCAATATCAAAATATTCTCCCAATACAATGATTTCGTCTTTTTTCTGATTGTAAACTGCATTGATGGCCAGCATGTTATACTTTTTATTTACCAGCGGAATGTCAAAATCTTTTTCGCCTTCAGTATTCAAACCCATCAAGTCGAATGAATAATTTTTGGTGGTAATATTTTTTGCTTTGGCTACTGCAATCCAAATTTGGTCCTTGCTGCTGCCCAAAAAACTGCCGGTTTCTACCTTGCTGGTTGGCACGTGGTCGTATGTCCAAACAATTTTTCCGCTGTTGTTCAAACCTTGAACCGAAAAGGTGTATTTTTTTGTTTTTACGTTGTAAATATCTACAAATAACTTGTCGTTAATGGCCTGCAAATTGGTGTTTTCAAGCTCATTTGTCACAGCCGTAAGATAAGTCATTTGCTCAGTTTTGTCGGGTTCGCGGGTTTCTTTGCTGCTCACTTTTCCGGCTTCGTCAATGGTGCGGTATGAAACCGTTTTTGACTTAGAGTCATAAAATTTAAAAAGGATGTTTTTTCCGTTGTATGAAGCCTCCAATAAAAATGCTGATTTGCTGTCTGTCATTTTGCTGGATGATTTTTCTACCAAGTTTTCGTCCAACACAACAATTTCATACGCATTTTCTTTTTTGCTTATTTTCTCCGAAAAATAGAAAAAATAATACCCCTTAATGATGTTGCCATCCATTATGGTTCCGGAATTTCGGATGCCTACACGCCCAACATTTTCAATGTTATACTCCTGAGCCAGAGCAGGCATAGTCATGATTAGTGCAAAACCCAGTATCAGGTTTTTTAAAAATAGTAATTTGACCGTTTTCATATATCGATTGTAATTATAAAATTAGATACTTAATGGTGTTATATCTTTCTGGCACTTGGTTATAAAAGTTCTCCAAATATTTGTCTCGCCATATTTTGAGTTGGCCTTCATCTTTCAAACAATAGGCAAGTAATGCTGCCGAATAAATAGAAATCTCATCATCGAATTTTTCATAATATTTTGATTCAGCATAGGCATTCAAATTTTCGATCAAGGCTTTAAAACGCATTCCGTATAGCATATTTGAAAGCTGCTTTTGTGCCAAACTCATGGAGTCGTTGGGGTAGGAGCAAACCGTGCCGATTCTATGCTTTGTGCGGGCGTATGCAAAAGAGGCTATGATATAATTCTCCATTTTTTGCAGATAAAGGTTACTGTCGCCATGTTTCATCATATTCCAACATTCTAAAAGTGCCAAATCAAGTCTGTCAAATTGCAGATAGCAGTGAATTTTGAAATATTTCATCTCCTTTTTAAAATGACTAAAATTGTCATCGGCCGTGGTGCTGGGTATTTGGTTGTCAAATTTTCTATCAGATTTAAGCCTTCTGGCCAAAATATTAAACCGCTCCTCGCAGTCGGGATGTGTTTTTAGCGAATCCAAATCTATCCAAGAGCCTTCTTTTTTCGATTCACTTAGTATAGTGTTTTGGTCAATTCCCATACTATCGGCTCCTAATTTTTCAAAAACATCGATGTCGTATTTTTTCTTTTTATTTAGATTTTCGAGTATTTGAATGGTGTTTAAGGCTTCTTCGGGTTTATAGTGGGTGTTTAAATAAAGTACCAACCCTAATGAATCGGCCTGTTTTTCGTTTGCTCTTATGTGATTGTTGGTTTCATACAAAAATGTTTTTAGCAAATCTTTGAACTTGGTAAGCTTGTAATATTCCGAATTGTTTATGTTTTTTAATCTTGCTTCAATTTCTTCCGATTCCTGTTTTTGCAACACTTCTACAAACATTTTTTCGGAGTGTTTCAATAAAAAATGGGCAAATTCATGGCATATAACAAAGGCAAGCTGATCCTCATTTTCAAGCACCGAAATCAATCCCGGATTTATAACAATGGTGCCTTCCCCTACACTAAATGCATTGGGCCAAAAATAACTGCTCAAAACCACCTGGGTTCGGTTTAGCATGGCAAACTGGGCATTGTTGCTGGTTATGGTGTATGCAATGTTTGTTAAGTAGTTTTCCCAATCGGTCGAAAAAAAGATGTGGTCGTTCATGGCCATGTTATACACCATGTCTTTTTTGGCATTGTAGAGCCGTTTTAAATCTTTTTTGTATTCCGATGAGTTGATGCCAAGTTTTAGCTCTTTAACGGTTTCTTTTTCAAAATACAAAAACTCGGTCTTTGCATATTCCCCAACAGAAGGCACACTAAACTCACTTTGTCCAGAAACCTGCTGAAAACAGTAGGTGAGTAGCAATAGGATTAGCACATTTTTAACATTCATGAACAGCTCCAAATCTCTTATTCTGACAAATATATGAATAATCTAAAAGCTGAAAAGAAATATTTGAATTTATTGAACGACTCTACGAAGCCATTAGAAATCTTAGACTTGGGTTAAATAATCTTTATGAGGAGAAATCTATTTAAACAACTTTGCATCCACAAAGAAGATAGAGTTTACATCAATATATACGTCGTTGGTTATCACTTTGTCGGTAACCGTGTTTAGTCTCAAATTAAATTTATCTTTTTTGATATATTCTTTAAGATCGTTTTCAGTGGTTTCGAGCACTAAGTTGTTGCCCATGCCATCGGGTATATCATCTTTCCATGCCACTTTAATTTCATTAAGTCCATCGGCCGAAATATAAATGGCAATGGATTTAAGAAAATCGAAGTTTTGCCCATCAGGCGAGGTAATTAATAAATCAAGATGCTTTAGTTTTATTTCTTCAATCAAGTCCTTTCGGGTGTCATTTACCTCAAAAGTGCTTTCCGAATTGCTCTCCACATCAGGTGTTAAAATATCGAAAGGCAAATTGATGCCGGAGGCCGATTTTACTATGGCCGTGGTTTTGTATTCCATGTCAAATTGGGTGAATTTGTCGGCTACCTTGCAGCCTCCCAACAGATAAACAATGCTGATAAAAAACAATAATTTATAAAATTTCATTTTTCAGTAAGTATAATATGAGTGGCAAAAATAAGTTTATCTGTTCATTTTGTCGATGGTTAGGCCTCCAAATGGAAATCTGAGGGATATAAGCTACCCCAAAAATGCGACATAGTTTATTTTTGATATACGCTTTGTGACATTCGTTTTTGATTTCAAAGTTGGGAATAATACAATTACACCCTTATTTTTTCATACAGCCTTACCATGGCATTTACCAACTGGTTGGCAGAAGAGAGTATCTGAAAGTGATTAACGCCAAACATTTGTGGTAAGTAGAATTTTGCGTTGGCTTCGATGGCCAGAGCATAGTGTTGAATATGGTTAAAATTAAGTTCATGCAAAGCCTTCCTAATATCTTCAATGCCGTATTTGCCTTCATATCTATCAAAATCATTTGGTTTACCGTCGGAGAGCAAAATCATCCACTTTTTCTGATTTTCTCGGGCCTGCAGCAGTTGGTTGCAATGCCTAATGGCAGCACCTATTCTAGTGTAGCCGGTAGGTTCTAAATAGCTAAAGTTTGCCACCGATTTTTTCCATGGGTCGTCAAAATCTTTTACAATGATAAAATTGGAGTGGTTGTGCGTTTTCGAATTGAAGCCATATACCGCAAAGTCAACAGATTGTTCGTGCAATATTTCTCCAAATAAGATAGAAACCTGACGTTCTACATCAATAATGCGGTTGTTGTCGGCATAGCTATCAGCAGACATGCTCATATCAATTAATAAAGCAATGGAAAGTGATTTTTCTTTTTTTCTATCCGAAACATAGATTTTGTCTGAGGGGTCTTTTTTTCCGAACGTATCAACAAAATAGTCAGTTACGGCATCGGTATCAAACTGGCTGCCATCTTGCAATCTTCTTTGCAGCCTTCGCTTGTTGTTTACAGCGGCCAACATTTTTCTCAAACCCGTTAGCGTTTTTTGCTGTTCAGAAAGGGTTTTTGCATAAAAACTCTGGTCTGCACCCATCAGCTTGCTGATGTATATTTTGCAAAAGTCAGGTTTATATTCTTTCGATTTGTAGTCCCATTCAGGGTATGAAAGCACCGTTTCGTTGCTTTGTGTATTATCGCCTTCGGCAATAGACACATTCTCTCTAAAATCACTTTGGTATATGCTTTTGTTTTGTTCATCTGTTCTTACCACATACCGCATACTCAGCTCATTTATAGCATCGGCATGGTCTTCCAAATCATCTTCTCCGTCAAAATCTCGCCACGAACCGCTAAACTCATCTGCCGTTTCTACCTTTTCAAAATTGTGGTTTAAAACGTAGTCTTCTTGTGCTTTTTTATCTATTTCAATGGCTTTAATTTCTTCAACAGGCTTGGATTTAATTATTGTTTTAATTTCTTCAGAAAGAGCCTGAGCCAACGGATTATTTTTTTCATGGTTTGTTTTTGGGTTTTTTATGGTGTTTGGGGAGTTGTACATCCATTTGCCATAAAACCAAAACAATTCGGGTGTTTGCGATTGGTTTTGAAGTATAAATTGGTTTAACAAACCTTGGTAAATGCTGTAAACGTTTGGAAAATCTGTTTCCATTTTTTCCAAAATCGGTTTGGCATTTTGTTCGGTTTGCTTTTCGGTAATTTCCTCATTTTCTGTTGGTTTCATTAAGTTTAATTGGAGTTGGTATTGAATAGAAAGAAAGAAAATACGGAAAAAATAAAACTGCACGTTTTGATCAACAGAAGAAAAAAGGTTGATTTTTTCGGGAAGAAAGAAATCATCATTTTTATATCCACCTTCTCTTTCTGCCGGATAAATTTCTATGGGGCTACCGGTTAATGCCCTCGCAATAAAAAGCAATCGTGGTTGAATATCAGAAAGGTAAACAATGTGCGGGTTGGAATCTTCTTTCTTCTTTTTTCGCTTTTGAAGCAGTTTAACAATTTTGGAATACAAAATTTCATCCAGCTCCATTTTCTCAAATCATTAAGTCGCAAAGATCATTGAGAGCCGTAAGCGACTCTTTGTCGTCTGTAAGGGCTTGGGCAATGGCACATTTCACCGAGAGCCGTTTTGGCAACCCGCTCTGTATCAGTTTGGCGGCGTTTACCAGCAACCGCGTCGAGGCTGTTTCGGTCAATCCCATTTCGTGCAAATTGCGTATTTTGTTGGCAAGGGCAACTATTTTAGTGGCCGTGCTTTGGTCTATTGCGGTTTCTTTTTGAATTATTTCCGATTCCACATCTGGCAAAGGGTAGTCAAACCAAAGCGAGACAAAACGTTGCCGAGTTGATGGTTTTAGCTCTTTATATCCTTTTTGATAACCCGGATTGAAGGATGCCACCAACATAAACTGGGGGTGGGCATCAATGCTCTCCCCCAGTTTGTCAATAAACAACTGTCGTCGGTGGTCGGTAAGCGAGTGTATGGCAACCATAACATCGGGTCTGGCTTCGGCCACCTCGTCCAAATACAGAATATATCCTTTTTTTACGGCTTGAGTCATTGGTCCATCTACCCAAAGCGTTTCGCTGCCTTTAATAATATATCTTCCAATCAAATCGGTTGACGATGTTTCTTCATGGCAGCTCACCGTTATTAATGTAGTATTCAATTGGTGAGACATGTATTCGATGAGGCGAGTTTTGCCACTGCCGGTGGGGCCTTTAAGCAACACAGGCAGTTTGTTTTGCCAGGCGTGTTCAAACACCACAGTTTCTTTTCCAATTACTTTATAGTAAGGGGCATTTGCTGCATCTGCACCGTCTTTTATTTGATTTGGGTTCATTCCTTTTAAAAGTTTAAACCGGTAAATCGTTTAGGATTGTTTGGTCGGAAAAGCACCGCCACATAAGCCCAATTTTGTGTTGCTTTTGAGTTGGCTACTTTTTGAAGAGAATCTATTGCTTTGGTGTTAAAAAACTGCGAATAACCAATCTGTAAGGAAACAGTTTTGTTTATTATTCGTCCATACGTAAGGTCAAACTCTTCTCCCAAAGCCGATTCGTAGCCGGGCGAAACGCCGTTTAACAGCGGTTTTTGGTTTGTGCTAAAATAGTGGCTATTTAAAGAAATAAAGTGTTTGCTGCTGGGCTGATATTTAATTCTCAAAAAATAATCGTTCAACCCAAGTTGGTTCTCGTTTCTTCCGCCTACATAAAAAAGATCCATGTATCCGTTGTGCATGTGGTTGGTTCCGTAAAAAGGACTAAAAGCATTATTACGCGTAGCCGACGGGGCAAGGTCCTTGTTTCCCGACATCATTTCTGCACCCAATGTTAATTGTAAAAACTCTTTTTTGGTTTCCGACAATTCTTTTTTGTATGAAATACTAATCGAGGCATCGTAAGCTCCAATGGTTCTATTAATTACATCTTTTCCAGATTGGGAGTAAAAAAATCCGGAAAGGGTGGTTTTTTTTATCTGGTATGAAAGGTTAGAAATACCCAACGTTTGAGAGTATAATGTTACCTTATTAATGGGGTTTCCCAAGCTGTCTTTTGGCGAGGCAGCAAGTCCATTATTCCAAAAAATAAGTGAGTAGGAAAGTCCTTTAAACTTATTTTGATAATGCACAAATTGAGCTTCTTTAAAATTGTTGGTTTGATAAGTACTTCTTGTAAGTGTTTGATTGTCGGCACTATATCCGCCACCAAAGTGCAATTTTCTATCCTTTTTTTCGCATTTAAAAAGTAAGAAATCGTGTGAACGAGCCTGAACAGCCCAGTCAAGGTTTCCTAAAAACCGAGCGTTGTCGTAGGCCAACTCTTGTCTTCCGGCTTTGGCCACCATATTTTTTGCAACCGGAAACTCCACATAGCCTTCATATAGCGATAAAAAATTATCAGACAATTTGGTGCTTGGGGTGGCACCCCATGTGCGTATATCTTGAACGGACATATAAAATTTAACACTATCCATTTTGTATGTTGTTTCTAACCGCAACCGATGAGCAACAAAAACTGCCGGGGCAGTATGTAGGCTCATTATTTTGTTATAGCCGTTTCGATACTCTCCTCGTTGCAAGCTTTGTGCGTTAAAGGTAAACTGAGCATTGGCCATAAATTGTAGGCATAGAAAGGTAAGCAGAAAATATATTTTACGTTTCATACTATTTTGTTTTTAAAGTGTTGATAATTGTGTTAACCGTGTTTTCATTATTTACACCCAGTCCTTCCTGTTGATGAACCAGATTTCCTCCCCGATCAAAAACACTGATAATATTGGAATGTGAAAAATCCTTCGGGGAAATTTGTTTGTATTTTACAGCCAAAACATTGGCAAATTCTTGTGTAGAAACAATGTTGCTCCTTAAAAAAACCCAATGAGGGTCGCTCATTTGGTTGGTAGATGCAAATTCTTTGAGGCGTTCGGGAGTGTCGGTTTCGGGGTCGATACTTACTAAAATTAGCTTTACCCCATCTAAATATTTCTCAGGTATTTTTGACTCTATATCCCGCATATCGGCCACCAAGCGAGGGCAGGCCGATTGGCAAGAGGTATAAATCATTACCACCACCAAAACTTCGCCCTTGTAGTTTGTCAATTTTACCGTCTCACCATTTTGGTTTTGCCATTCTGATTGCAAGTTAAAAATGGATTCTTCGGTTATGGAGTTTGGGTTTTCGCTGTTTTTTGACGTGCAACCCACAAACAGCAGTATGAGTGCAGATATAACAAGGTATTTATTCATTTTCTTTATTTTTAATGTCTTTTGCACATCTAAATCCCAAGTTTTGAATGCAGTAATTGGCTTTTAAACTTCCCCTAAAAGCATATCGCATAAATGCGGCATAGTTCATTAGGTCGGAAGCACCCAACGAGGCACTGCCGCAAAACAAATTCCGGTCGGTGGCACCATCTTTTCTCGACTCTCCGCTCATCAATACCGAATTAAAATCTTGTATCCATTCCCAAACCAATCCGTGCATATCGTAAATCTCCCATTTGTTTTGAGCATTTTGTGCCACCTCATTGCCAAAAGTTCGGGGTTTTTCATACCATGCCAGTATTGCTTCGTTGTATGATTTGTTTATACGGGCATCGTAGTTTGTTTCATCGGCCATACCCACATATTCCCATTCATCTATGTTGGGCAATCTTTTTCCGACAGATGTTGCATAGGCTTCGGCAGCATACCAACTGATGTTGGTAACCGGAGCATTGGGGTGAATATTGGCAGGAAATGATGTGTCAGAATCCCAAGTTTTTAGATAGTTTCCGTCTGCAAAAATCTTTTTTACTGCCGATCTTCTCCACTGTGGATTTGCCATAACGAATTTTTTATACTGCATATTGGTAACGGGGTGTTCATCCAGTAAAAAATCATGTACAATTATGTCTGCCGAATCTTTGCCATACAAGGGTTTATAACTTCCTCCGGTAATGTGTTTCATTTTTACAGAGTCATCAATAAACACAGAGGGTGTAGATACATTTTCGACAAAATTACCTGCATCCATTTTTTGACAGGATGCAGGTAAAAATGCCACTAAAAACAAGAAATATTTATGCTTCATTGTATTGCTTCGAAGTTTTTTCTTTGCTGCCAATGAAATTAGCAGAAATTATTTTCTTCTAGCTTTTACCATCTCTGGGGTAATTTGTTGTTTGCCATTGCCCCAACTGCTGGTAACATAGTTTAGTACATTGGCTATGTCATCATCCGACATAACTTGTTTTGGCATAACCGAGTTGAATTGTTTCCCGTTTACGGTAATACTGCCAGTAAGTCCGTTTACCACCGCATCTATGGCCTTGTTTACGTCGTCTTTGAAGTAGTCAGAACCAGCAAGAGGAGGGAAGGCATTGGGCAATCCTTGACCATTATTTTGATGGCAGGCAAAACACGTTTTCATATAAATCTGTTTGCCCAATTCAATTCTTTCAGTCATTGTATAATTTTTGGCAGGTGTATTTTTTGGTTCATTCGGCAATTCTTGAATAACACCTCCCTCAGGGTTGTATATTCCATCTTGCTGTTTGCCAGAATAGATAGTTTTATTCTCTTCTCCTGTAACTTTGAGCATACCCAATGAGCCTTTGTTGAATGTTCTAATAATTGAATGGTCAACCAAAATAAATGTGCCGGGCACTTCGCATTTAAACTCTACAATGGCCGCCCCACCTGCTGGTATCAGTGTGGTTTGCACATTTTTGTTGATCAATTCACCGCCTTCTACATATACTTTGTCAAAGATTTCTCCGATTACGTGGAATGAAGAAACTAAGTTAGGACCACCGTTTCCGACAAACAAACGTACTGTTTCGCCAACTTTTGCCGTAATGGCGTTGTCGCCAGTTAATGAACCTACTTTACCATTGAATACAACATAATCTGCATCTTCTTTTATTGCTTTGTTCATATCAAAAGCCTGCAAACCGGTTTCACCATAACTTCCTTTGGTGTAGAAATCTCCTTGCACTACATAATATTCTTTGTCCACTTTTGGCAATCCACCTTCGGGTTCTACCAAAATTAAACCGTACATACCGTTGGCAATGTGCATACCTACGGGGGCAGTAGCACAGTGGTATATGAATATACCCTGATTGATTACTTTAAACGAAAAGGTTACCTCGTGTCCGGGTGCAACAAATGAAGATGCTGCACCACCGCCCTGTCCGGTAACGGCATGTAGGTCAATATTGTGCGGCAATTTGTTGTCTGGATGGTTTTTTAAGTGAAACTCTATTTCATCACCCACTCTGGTTCGGATAAAACTGCCCGGAACCGAGCCTCCAAAAGTCCAATAGGTATATTTCACACCATTGTCCATTTCCATTTCTTTTTCAACAATTTCCATATTTACAATGAGCTTTTTTGGAGCTCTATCACCCACAGGTTTTGGCACAAAGGGTGGAGCAGTCAATTCTGCGTTTTCTTCTCCAGTTGTTTTCATTGCAATAATGTCATCCACACTAAGGGTTTTATCACTCGCTTGCTTATTGCAGGAAATGATTGAAAACGCCCCCGCCACTACTACTAATAGTGCAGGAATAATTAACCGATTTTTAAAAGTTGCGTTCATAAAACTAATTGTATTTTTTATATATTGTTGTTGTTAATAATTGCTTCGTCATTTGGTTTTCCATGTCGGATAAATTCAAGGATATACAGGGCAATGCCTATGGTAAATAGGGTTGCACAGCATATTAATACAAAAAAGTGAACTTGTATTTCTTTCTGAACAACGCCAAATTCTACACCCATTATTCGCTCCATATACACTTGTGCCACGCCAGCCACGCCAAAGGCCACTGTCATTCCCAACATACCGATGTTGGAGAGCCAAAATGCATACATTCCGCGTGGGGTATCATACAATTTTCTACCCGTAAGATTGGGCAATGCGTAGCTTATTACTGCCAAAACAATCATGGCATAAGCTCCCCAAAATGCAAGGTGTCCGTGCATAGCAGTAACCAATGTGCCGTGGGTGTAGAGGTTTACTTGAGGCAATGTGTGAGCCAAACCGAGCAAACCTGCACCAACAAAGGAAACGATGGCAGTTCCCAAAGTCCAGTTTAATGCTGTTTTGTTTGGGTGCTTTTTTTCTCCTTTTCGATACATATAAACGGCAAATAGAGCCATTCCCAGAAATGCAAGGGGTTCAAGGGCAGAAAAAATACCCCCAATAGTCAACCAATATTTGGGTGTGCCAATGAAATAATAATGGTGTCCAGTACCCAATATACCCGAAATAAAGGTAAGTCCCACAATTACATACAGCCACTTTTCTATTACCTCACGGTCAACTCCAGTAATTTTTATAAGTAAAAATGCCAAAATACCACCCATGATAAGTTCCCAAACACCCTCAACCCAAAGGTGAACTACCCACCATCTAAAAAATGAATCCATCGTTTGATTGTCAAACCAAATCATTCCGGGTAGATATAAGAGGGCGGCAAATACCAGCCCCATTGTCAATACCAATGATGTGGTTGTTCTCTTTTTACCTTTAAACAAAGTCATCAAAATAAGACCAAGAAAGGTAAGCACATTGACAACCACCAACCAGTCGAGTGGTCGAGGAATTTCAAGAAATTTGCGACCCTCCCAATAGTTGAAGTGATAACCAATTATGGCAACAACCCCTACTAAGGCAAATGAAATAAGCTGCACATAAGCGAGTTTAACGTTTACCAGTTCGTTTTCAGCTTCTTCTGGTATAATATAGTAAGCTGCCCCCATAAACCCTGAAAGCAACCACATAACTAATAGGTTGGTATGCACAGCTCTTGCCGTGTTAAACGGAAAGATTGAGTGAAGCCCATCGTAACCCATGTGGGCAAAACCCATGATAAAACCATATATCAGCTGCAATGAAAGCAACAACATGGAAAGGGCAAAAAACCAATATGCTATTTTTTGAGATTTGTACTTCATTGTATTAAAAATTAATGATTTGACTCTGCTTTATAGGGTGGTTTAGCGGGAAATCCATTCAAATCGGCTTCACCACACCATTTAAAAAATTCGACAAGATTATTGGCTTCTTCTTCCGAAAAACCGTAGGCTACCATTTTACGTCCACGAGGACTCCACGGGGTTTTTGACATCAAAACGGCTTTTACAAAACCCTCCCCTCGTCGCTCAATTACCTTTGTAAGCTCAGGTGCATAATAGGCTCCTTCGCCAAAAATACTGTGGCAGCCCATGCAATTATTGGACTCCCACAAGGCCTTGCCGCTGACAACGGTTTTGGTAATTTTTTGTGAATTGGTTTTCTTCGGTACCTCCGTACTCAAAGTGTGCCACGACAATCCCAAGAAAATGCTAAAAGTGACGATTGTGCCTCCGATAAAGAACAACCGTGCTTGATTTTTTGATAACATAACTGTGATAATTAAATTCCTCTGCGAAAGTATATCAAATTTGGTATTCGGATATTTTTATCTGACTTAAATCAGACAAAAGTATCCGAACCATTTTTACAAGATTTTTGTTCTGTTAGGTTTTAAGGTTGATTCAAAGGCTGTGAGATGTTAGTGAAATGGCTTGATTCAACTCTTTTTGGTACAAAAGATTTTTATCTAAAAATCAGAAATAATCCAATCAAAATGACCCTAAATCTGATATATATCATAATTTTAGTGTGGTCTTTTTCCCTACAGATGCTTCAATAAAATGTAAAAATAGGCACTTTGAGAGATGTGTTATTTTCTCCCAATGCCCAAAAGTTGTAAAACCTTCATTTGCGAAGTTCTCCAAAAAATAAAATCTTTGTTTCGTTTAAATAAATAAAAAATATAATTTTGCAGCCCAATTTCAAGGACATGGACTTAATAAAGAAAATTGAGAGTGAAGCATTGAAAGCAGATTTGCCAGTGTTTGGTGCGGGTGATAATGTGACTGTTCACTATAAAATTAAAGAGGGAAACAAAGAGCGTATTCAACCCTTTCAAGGTACTGTTATTCAGCGTAGAGGAAGCGGTTCTACAGAAACTTTTACGGTTAGAAAAATTTCGAGCGGTTTTGGTGTAGAGCGTATTTTTCCTATCAATAGCCCATTGATTGAGAAAATCGTGGTAAACAGAAGAGGAAAGGTCAGAAGAGCGAGATTGTTTTACTTGCGAGGGCTTACCGGTAAAAAAGCAAGAATTAAAGAAAAAAGAGTTTAACTTTAGTTTGATAATTTCTAAGAAAGCCTTCCGCACAAAACGGGAGGCTTTTTTATTTTTGAACGATTTTTAAAATCAATACACAGAATGCACTTAAACGATAAATACAACCCGTCAGAGTTCGAATCGACAATATACGATTCGTGGCTTTCAAATAAACTATTTGCCAGCTCGCCAAACGAGAAAAAACCTTTTACCATTGTTATTCCCCCACCCAATGTTACAGGGGTATTGCACATGGGGCACATGCTCAACAATACCATTCAGGATGTGTTGATTCGGCGGGCCAGAATGATGGGATATAATGCCTTGTGGGTGCCAGGCACCGACCATGCCAGCATTGCCACCGAAGCCAAAGTGGTGGCCATGCTCAAAGAAAAGGGCATTGCCAAAAAAGACCTTAGTAGAGAGGAATTTTTGAAACATGCATACGAATGGAAAGAAAAATACGGTGGAATTATTTTGGGGCAATTGCAAAAGTTGGGCTGTTCGTGCGATTGGGATAGAACCCGATTTACCATGGAACCCGAACTCTATCAATCCGTTATTAAAGTCTTTGTGGATTTATTCGATAAAGGTCTAATTTATAAAGGCGTGCGAATGGTAAACTGGGATCCGGAAGGAAAAACGGCTCTTAGTGACGAAGAAGTTATTTATCGGGAAGTTGACTCACAGTTGTTTTACATCAAATACAAAATTGTTGATTCGGATGAATACATAACTGTTGCAACCACCCGTCCGGAGACTGTTTTAGGCGATACGGCCATTTGTGTGAACCCAACAGACGAACGATATAAACACCTAAAAGGTAAAAAGGCCATCGTTCCATTGGTTAATAGAGAAGTGCCTATCATTTTTGATGAATATGTTGAGCCTGAATTTGGTACCGGAGCCTTAAAAGTTACCCCCGCCCACGATATAAACGATTACAATTTGGGCATCAAGTTTAACCTTGAAGTAATCGACACGATAAGTGAGGACGGAACTATGAGTGAAGCCGCCCAATTTTTTGTAGGAAAAGATCGCTTTTGGGTGCGTAAAAATATTGCCAAATCGTTTGAAGAAACGGGAAACCTTGAAAAAATAGAACCCTATAAAAACAAAGTTGGTTTTAGTGAACGAACCAACGCCATGATTGAGCCAAAACTCAGTCAGCAGTGGTTTGTAAATATGCAAGCCTATATTGATAAAAACCCTCAAGTGCTTGCCGATGTAATGAATGATGACATAGACATGCACCCGGCAAAATTGAAAAACACCTACAAACATTGGATGGAGAATCTAAAAGATTGGTGTATTAGCCGTCAACTGTGGTGGGGGCAGCAAATTCCGGCCTACTATCTGCCGAACGGAAAATATGTGGTGGCCGAAAGCCTTGAAGAGGCATTAAAAAAGGCAAAGTCCATTGATTCGAATATTGCCATAGACCAATTAAAACAAGACGAAGATGTGTTGGATACATGGTTTTCTTCTTGGTTGTGGCCGATTAGTGTTTTTAATGGAATTAACGAACCAGACAATGCGGAAATAAACTATTATTACCCAACAAATGTGTTAGTTACCGGGCCGGACATTATATTTTTCTGGGTCGCCAGAATGATAATGGCCGGATTTGAATATCGTAATGAAAAGCCGTTCGACCATGTGTACTTCACTGGGATTGTTCGTGACAAACAAGGAAGAAAAATGTCGAAACAATTGGGCAACTCGCCTGATGCCATTGGCCTAATGGATACCTACGGCACAGACGGTGTGCGAATGGGATTGATGATGGCAGCACCCGCCGGAAACGACCTATTGTTTGACGAGGCTTTGTGCGAACAAGGCAGAAATTTTGGCAACAAAATTTGGAATGCTTATCGATTGATTGATGGTTGGGAAATTACCGAAAAGTCGGACGATTTGTTCTACGATGGAGCTTCCGACCAAATTCATGCATGGATGCAAGCCACCATAAACGAAACCGTTAAGCAAGTGGATAGCCATTTTGAAAAGTTCCGTATTTCGGATGCAATGACGGCCATTTATAAACTTATTTGGGGAGATTTTTGTAGTTGGTATCTTGAGTGGATGAAACCGGCCTATGGCAGTCCGATTCCGCAAAAAGATTTAGAAAAAATCAAATCAAACTTCGATGTTTTGATGCGATTGTTACATCCATTCATGCCTTTTGTGACCGAAAAATTATGGCAACATTTACATCAATCAGATTCTATCTTTATAAACAACAAAACGTGGCCGGCAACTTCGGAAATATCTGAAAATAACGTAGTTGAACTGGCCAAAGAATTGGTTTCACTTATTCGTTCGGTGCGAAATACAAAACAAATTTCTCCAAAAATTGCTGCGACCATTTCCGTAAAAACAGAAAATGAAAATGGGTTTAAATCTGTGGAGTCTTTGGTAAGTAAATTAGCCAACGTTGAGTCATTTTCATACAATACTGCCGTGGATGGATTGAAAGAATTGTTGGGTACAAACGAGGTGGTTCTAAATTTTGAGGGCGTTGATTTGAATCAAAAAGATGTGGCTGCCATTCAGTCCGAAATAAACCGATTGAAAGGATTTTTGATGGGTATAGAAAAGAAGTTGAGCAACGAAAAATTTGTGGCAAATGCTTCGGAAGATGTGGTGGCTCGCGAAAAACAAAAGCAGGCAGATACGCTCTCAAAAATTGAGGCATTGCAAAATGAATTGATTTAAAGGCGATTTTATCGGTTTTAAAAAATAATTTGAATCGCAAACCTTACGTTTGCACCTAATAGAAAATAGGAGTTGAAAAAACTGCATCTTCTGGTCATCAAATCGTTTATAGGACCGTTTGCGGCCACTTTTGGTATTTCAATTTTCTTGTTTTTGCTCCAATTTATGTGGAAATATGTGGGCGAATTGGTGGGAAAGGGGTTGGAATGGTATGTTATTCTTGAATTCATTCTTTACTCTATTCCATACCTAATACCACGCTCTCTGCCATTAGCTGTGCTGCTTAGCACCCTCATGGTCTTTGGCAATTTGGGCGAACGATATGAGTTGGTGGCTATAAAATCTGCAGGAATATCACTCATAAACACCATGATGCCGCTCATTTTTATTATGCTATTGCTGGGAGCTTTCGCTTTTTATTCGTCCAACAGTTTAATACCTAAAGCCAATTTGAGCTTTTACTCTTTGCTTTGGGATGTGAAAGAGAAAAAGCCGGCAATGGATATTAAAGACGGAGTTTTTTACAACCAAATAAACGGCTTTGCTATTCGGGTTGATAAGAAGCACAAAGAAACTAATAGAATAGACGGCGTTTTAATCTATCAGGAAACAACCAAATCGGGTGTGTCGAATGTTATTTTGGCCAAAACAGGAACCATGGAATTTACCGAAGATAAACGGTATTTGAAGTTGACGCTTGAAGATGGCAAACGATACCAAGAAATGGTTGAAACAGGGAAATACAACGAAACAATGCCCCACAATCTCATGAGTTTTAAGCAATATAGCATTGCACTTGATTTGTCGGAATTGCAACTTAAACGTACAAATCCGCAAAATTTCATGAATAATTTTGATGCTCAAAATTTGGATGAAATAGATTCGCTGGTAAAGGATTTGAATGGTAGAATAAAAGGTAAAACCGTTTTTTTGACGGAGTATATAAAGCCATTTTATCATCATAGAGATTCGAATTATGTGGAACGGAAATATGATTTTAGCAAAATTGACAAATCCAAATCGTATTATGAAATTTTAAAATCTTCGCTCGACAGTATGCAAGTGGCCAAACCGGATACCATAAAATATGTTGAGGACGAAGAAGAACCGCTCACACTATTGGCTCGAAGAAATAGGGCAAATGCGGCAAAAAAGCCAATCGTTTTTCAACCCCAAAAAGTAGAAATTGGCACGGTGGTGGAAAGTGCAACTCAAACTTCTCGAAATATCGGCCAGATGTGCTCTGCTATTAGTATGGAGTCGAAAAAATTGTATGAACGACGAAACCGCTTTATGGTGCAATGGCACAAAAAATTTACTTTAGCATATAGCTGTTTGATGCTCTTTTTTATTGGTGCACCGTTGGGAGCCATTATCCGAAAAGGTGGTTTTGGAACCCCCATGGTGGTAGCCATTTTGCTGTTTATAGTATATTTTATTACCCAAACCGTTGGCGAAAAATTGGCTCGCGAGAGCGTGCTTGAGGTGTGGACCGGCGGATGGTTTGCTCAAATTATTTTTACCCCTATTGCACTGTTTCTTACCTATAAAGCCACCACTGATTCTGCCTTATTTTCGCCGGATGCCTATGTCAATTTTATTCGAAGGTTTGTGCCGGATAAAAACAAAAGTTGATGCGGATTTTACAGGTTTCAAATAGAGTGCCTTATCCGCTAAACGAGGGCGGAACTATTGGCATATACAACTACACCCGCGGTTTTAGTGAGTCGGGTTGCGATGTTACTCTTATTGCATTGGCCGCCGACAAGCATAAAATAAATCTCGATGAAGCTAAAACTGAATTGTCGAAATATTGCCAATTTTTGGTTTACCCAATCAATACGGATGTTCACGTCATTCCTGCGTTTCTCAATCTTTTTAGCAGCAAGTCGTATAATGTTGAGCGGTTTTATTCAAAGCATTTTGAGCAAGAACTGATAAAGCTTCTTAATGAAAACCAATACGATATAATTCAAATAGAAGGAACTTTTCCAGCAGTATATTCTGATACTATTTTTAAATACGCAAAATCGGCAAAGGTGGTGCTTCGGCAGCACAATGTGGAGTTTCAGATTTGGCAACGGCTGGCAGCCAATGCCAAAAATCCGATAAAGAAATGGTATTTGAATTTGCTTTCGAGGAGACTGGAAAATTTTGAAAAAAAACATTTGAACCAATATGCAGCATTAGTTCCGGTTACGGAAGACGATGGCAATTTGTTCAAAAAAATGGGTTGTAAGATACCCGTATTTGCCTCTCCGGCGGGCATTAATACAGAGGTGTGGAAACCAACCTACGAGCAAGAAAATCCGTATGCCATATTTCATATCGGCAGTTTGGAGTGGCTACCAAATCTAGAGGCCGTGATGTGGTTTTTGGATGAGGTGTGGCCACATATACTTCAAAAAACAGATAAAATTTCCTTTTTTGTGGCCGGAAAAGGTATGCCCGAAAATTTGAAAAATTTGAAACTAAAAAATGTGGAAATGGTGGGAGAGGTGGACTCTGCCACGGCATTTGTGGCGGACAAGGCCATTACCGTTGTTCCGTTAAAATCGGGCAGTGGTATTAGGCTCAAAATTTTGGAAGCGATGAGTGCTGGCAAAGTGGTTATTAGCACCACCATTGGGGCTCAGGGTATCAATTATTCGGAAAACGAAAATATCCTTATTGCCGACACTCCGGAGGCATTTGCTCAATCTCTAATAAATGTAGTAGAGGACAACGCATACCGAAAAATAATTCAGCAAAACGCTCGTCAATTAATTGAAAATCAATATTCTAACAAAAGTGTTGTGGCTAAGTTGCTTGATTTTTATAAGACGATTTAGACGGCCTTGCAAGTGTTATTTACTGAGGTTCAATGGTATGTTTTTAAGTTTTAACGCTCTTTTTTCAACGATATGCCATGAAAAATACGCCAAAATAAAGGATATAATAATTGTGCAAAACATTAGCTGAACGTGATTCAGCTTATAGAAATACAACAATGTTTGCTGAACAGGGTATGCATAGATGTAAACTCCATAAGAAAGGTCTCCAAGTTTGTAACCGATGTTTTTTATGTAACGAACCGGAATTAACCCCAAAAGTATGATGAGGAAAGGTAGGACAACGTATTTTATTTCATTAAAGAAATTGAAATAGGTAGCAATAATGATTGTCACAAACGCAGCAAGTAACATTGTTTTTTTATGATTAAATTTTTCAATTTCTACCGAGGCCCAAAATGACCCGGCCAAAAAGAAACAACCTAAATCGAATAGGTGAAATCCACTCAGAATAAGGTGAAGACTTTCCACTTTTTCTTCAAAAAATAATATAGCAATTATGGACGCAATCAGAACGAAGAATAAAATAATGGAGGCAAGTTTTGTTTTTTTTCGAAAAACAAACAGTGGAATAATAAAAAGGTACATGGTAAATTCGAATGGTAGAGTCCAGAGACTGCCATTTATCACGGCCTTGTGCGGATTTGATTCAAACACCCCTGATATGCCATATTGCGGTTTATAGAGTGTTAAGTTTTGGGGCAGATATTTGAGTAGTTGTGTGTTTTGAAAGAAAGGGACTGAGCTCTGATAAACAAACGGTACTAATAAAACCGTGAGTAATAACACTACAATTAAAGCCGGATAAATGCGTAAAATTCTTTTCCAGAAATATTGTAAAATAGTGGAACTGCGTTGAAGACTTTGGAAAATTAAATAACCACTAATGATAAAAAAACCTTTTACACCAATGTATGAGAATCCCATTTGACCGTTAGAAATTTGGCACAGGATATCACACTCTTTGAGACCTGTAAGTGTATAGGAATGTGTAATAATTACAAAAGTGGCAAACAGCAACCGTAGAAAATCAAAATTGTTTTGATGGCGTTCCACAAACATTCAATCTTAAAACATTCCCTTTGCCTTTAAAGAAAGGTATTGGTTGATGGTGTTTATGGATAGATTTTCGGGTTTTGAAACAATGGTTTGAATGCCAATGGTGTTGAGTTCGGAGGCAATGAGCCGTTGCTCGTAGATGAATTTTTCGGCAATGGTTTTTTCATAAATTTCTTCCAATGTTTTTGCTTGTTCGGCAGTCATGGCGGCTATTTCGGAGTTTTCAAACATAATTACCACCAACAAATTGCGTTTGGCAATCAGGCTGAGCGTAGGTTTTATGCGTTGCAGTGTGTGCAGTGTGTTGCAGTTGGTAAATAAAAATATAAGGCTTCGCTGTTTTATGCGGTGCGTAATGCCCGAATACAAGGCCGAAAAATTGGAGTCTAAATCATTTTGCTCCAGAGTGTATAGCGACTGCATCAAATGAAACAACTGCTCCTTTTTGTTTTCGGCTTTAACAAATTGATCAAAATTTTTATCAAAAGTCATAAGCCCTACGCGGTCTCCTTTATTTAAAGCTACATTGCTTATGGCAAGGGTAGTGTTTACGGCATAGTCCGCCAAACTCAACCCATTAAAAGGCATTTTCATGTTCCGACCCTTGTCAATTATAAAATATATGGGCTGAGATTTTTCGTCTTCATATTGGTTTATCATCAGGTTTTGGTTTCTGGCGGTAGCTCGCCAGTTGATGCTGCGATAGTCATCTCCCTGCACATATTGTTTTATTTGTTCAAATTCGTAGCTGTGGCCAAGTCGTCGTTGTTTTTTCACCCCCTGATTTACCGAAATTTTTGAAATCGATTTTAGTTCAATTTCCTGCATGTGAATTAAGGATGGGTAAACCGATATTTTTTCGGTGGCTTCTATCTCAAATTTTCGTTGTAGGAGTCCATATTTTGAAACAGAAACAAAAACATTTATTTTGTCAAACTCATAAATACCACGAGTGGTGGGGTGGATGGTATAATTATAAAGTTTGTTTTCGCCGGCTTGCATTTGGGTGGAAATTTTAAAATCACGAATTTGCAGTTGGTAGGGTAAATCATCAACTATCTCAATGTTTATTGCAGTATTGAAGTTATTGGTCGTATCAATTTTGATGATGTTTTCGCTTCCAACAGATAGTTTGTTGGCCATTTTTCGATGAGCTACAATTCCACCTTTGGTATAATAAAGCAATCTATATTGATAAAAAACTACAGCCAACAAAACGACACCCAAACCAATGGCAGGAAAAAAAAGAAACTTGAGCCAATTGGCCAAAACCATTACCACGATTAGTACGCCAAATGCTTTATAAAGCATTTGAGTAAAAAAAACTGAATTGATATGTTTTACAAAGCGGCGGAGCAAGGCTATCTCGGGATTTCTACTTTTTCGACAATTTGTTGCAAAATAGTAGTAACTGGAATTCCTTCCATTTCACGTTGAGGTGATAAAATAATGCGATGATTAAGCACCGGCTTGGTCACCCATCGCACATCGTCGGGGGTAACAAAGTTGCGGCCATTTATAGCCGCGGCAGCCTTAGAAGCTTTCATTAACCAAATAGCAGCACGCGATGAAGCTCCTAAAAATAAGTCTCCCGTTTTTCGGGTTTCCTGAATTATTCCGGCAATGTATTGCAAAATAGAATCGCTTATGGATATGCTTTCTACCGTTTTCCGGAGTTTTACTAAATCGGCAATGCTTGCCACGGGTTTTATGTTGCCCATTTCACGCATATCAAAATCATTTTGAAACCGATGCAAAATGGCCAAATCTTCCTCCATGGTGGGGTAATCCACTATCACTTTAAACAAAAAGCGATCGAGCTGAGCTTCGGGCAAATTGTACGTCCCCTCGTTATCAATTGGGTTTTGGGTGGCAATAACCATAAAGCCATCGCCCAATTGGCGTGTTATTCCGTCAACCGAAACCTGAGCCTCTTGCATTACCTCAAACATGGCAGCTTGGGTTTTGGCCGGAGCACGGTTTATTTCGTCGGCTACCACCAAATCGGCAAAAATGGGTCCTGCTTTAAACTCAAAATCATGCGTTTTTGAGTTGAAAATATTGGTTCCCAAAATGTCGCTGGGCATCAAATCGGGGGTAAACTGTATTCTTGAAAATTTGGCATCGATGCTTTTTGCAAATAACCGAGCTGTAAGTGTTTTTGCTACTCCTGGCACGCCTTCGAGCAATATATGGCCTTTGGTTAATAAACCAATAATCAACAAATCCATGAGCTGCCTTTGACCCACAATTACGGTAGAAAGCTGTTGCTTTATTTTGGTGGCTAATTCTACAATCTTAGCTATATCATTATTAGTTTCAGCCTCCAAAATTGCCCTCAGATCATTGGTTTCGTGTGCCGTCAAGTCGTTTTCTTCTTCAATCATTGTTTTTATTTCTTTTTGATTCCTTTAAAGGCCGAAAGATAATGTTTCGACTTTAACGAATACTTTTTTTTAATGATTTTTTGAGATTCTGTTTTAATTCATTCTTCATTTTCAACAAAAACGGGAACATTTTTAACATATTTTGATTTATTTTAAACCAAAGATATAACTTCGCCACACATATAAAATTTAGTTATTAGTAAATGAAATTTATTGTTAACACCTCGGCACTTTTGCAAAAATTGCAGGCCATCAGCGGAACAATTGCGGCCAAACCGATATTGCCCATACTCGACCATTTTTTGTTTGATATAAAAAACGGAGTTTTAACCATTACAAGCACCGATCTGGAAACCAGTATGAGTACCAGCCTTGATGTTCAGGCGGAGGAAGATTGTTTGGTGGCTGTTCCCAGCCGACTTACCATCGATACATTAAGGTCGTTGCCCAACCAGCCAATTACCTTTACGTTAGATGCAGATACCAATGCGGTAGAACTTCGGTCAGAAAACGGTAGATATAAACTGGCGGGTCAGCCGGGAGTTGATTTTCCGAAAATACCTGAGATAGAAACCGAATCTTCGTTTGAAATGAAGAGCAGTGTGCTTTTGAGCAGTATTTCTAAAACCATATTTGCTACTGGAAACGATGACTTGAGGCTCAATTTAACTGGCGTTTATGTTGAATTGTTTCAGGATTCGGCAAACTTTGTGGCCACCGATGCCAATCGATTGGTTCGTTTGAAACGCAAAGATGTTTCGCCCGGTGTAGAACATTCGTTTATTCTGCCAAAAAAGGCATTGAACCTGCTCAAGTCCAGTTTAACCGACGACGGTTCGGCGGTGCGGGTGGAGTATAATCAGAGAAACGCATTCTTTAATTTTGGCGATATTCAGCTAATTTGCCGATTTATTGATGAAAGATATCCAGATTACAACGCTGTTATTCCGGCAGAAAATCCACGTGTTTTAACCATTAACAGAAATGATTTTTTAAACAGTGTGCGTCGTATTAGTATTTTTTCAAACAAAAGTACACACCAAATTAGACTCAAAATTAGCGGAAGCGAATTGGTAATATCAACCGAAGATATGGACATGGCCAATGAAGCAACCGAGCGACTGGCTTGCGATTTTAAAGGCGATGATATAGAAATAGGTTTTAACTCAAGATTGCTTATGGAAGTTTTGAGTAATATGGATAGCGAGAATATTAATTTAGAAATGTCGGTGCCAAGCAGAGCGGGCATCCTTCTGCCTGATGAGAATGATGAAGGCGAAGATTTATTGATGCTGGTTATGCCGATGATGCTCAACGCATCGAGCTAATTATTATTGTCATAAAAGAAACAGCGAAGTGTCAGTTTCGGTTGCAAACCATCTGAAATTTGAAAACTGATATTACAATGACATTCAGATTTAAAGGCAATTTTACTTTTGAGATGAAGTAAGACTTTAACGAGTCTGAAAGCCAACAGCACAACCCTGGTACAAGGTACCGGGGTTTTTTTGTGTTAAAATTTTCTTTTTCAGATTTCTTGCATCAACTTTGAAACCATGCAAATCGATATTATATCGGCAGTGCCGGAATTGTTGGAAGGCCCTGTAAATCAGAGCATTTTAAAACGTGCTTCAGATAAAGGATTAGCCAAAATAAATGTTATAAACCTTCGAGATTATGGACTGGGAGGCTACCGCCAAATAGATGATAAAATTTATGGCGGAAATGCCGGAATGGTTTTGATGATTGAGCCTATAGCCAATTGCATCAATGATTTAAAGTCGAAAAGAGACTATGAAGAAATAATATACATGACTCCTGATGGCGAAAAATTTAATCAACCCATGGCCAACAGATTGTCAATGAAAAAAAATTTGATTATTCTCTGTGGTCATTATAAAGGCATTGACGAGAGAATTCGTCAACACTTTATAACCAAAGAAATATCTATTGGCGATTATGTGCTGACAGGTGGAGAGTTGGCTGCGGCTGTGGTGGCAGATGCTATCGTTAGGCTTCTTCCTGGAGTTATCAGCGATGAAACTTCTGCTTTAACCGACAGTTTTCAGGACAATTTACTATCGCCTCCCATTTATACAAGGCCAGCCGATTTCAATGGTTGGAAAGTACCCGATATATTGCTGAGCGGCCATTTTGCCGAAATTGAAAAATGGAATGAACAAATGGCCATAAAGCGAACCGAAGAGCGAAGACCAGATATGCTTGAATCAGATTAAAAGCCCATCCGTAGCTTGCGTGTAATGGTAATACCGAAGTAGGAAAATCCATCGTTGACATCACTAAATGAGCGTCTTCCCGATATTCCATTTGGATTGCTCAATTGTACGGCAATATCACCTAAATCAGGGTTTACGGCTTTAAGAGCATCGGCATCAGGAAATTCACCCGTACTTACATCGTCTAAATAGTCCATAAAAAGTTTATGGTAGGTATAGGATCCGCTAATAATCCAGTTTTGCTTTAGATGGCGAGATATTTTGATGCCCATCGGAATGCTGTACGCATATTTGCTATAAGCCTCGGTTGCTCCATTCAATGTCTGTCCTTCTGTGCCAACTGGCCTTAAATTATACCATTTGTTGCCAACGTTTGATTGTGGATTGAAGTAAAAACCAGAAACGCCAAAGGTAAAACTAGGTACATACGATGTAAGTCGTTTGTATTTCAAAAGGCGAAATTCGCATAAAAGGCCAATATCATAAATGGTGGTTCTAAAATGAAGACCACGTTCAAAATTGGGTCCTCTGTTCTTGCCCAAATCGCTTTCGCGGCGGTCATCTCCGGCAATTCTCAAATTATTTTGAGCCAGCTCAATTCTCCATCTTTCCGAAATATTGTATCCAAATCGAAGTCCTACATTGGGTCGTGCATTGGGTATATAAAACCCAACCGCGGTATAAGCCAAGTCGCCAAAATAAATGGTAGAACCTGTAAATAACCCTAAATCCCAATATTTTTCCTTTCGAATTACCTCTAATGAGTCAAAGCCCTTTGGTTCATCGTTTTTTCCGGTGTCGATGTTGTTGGTAGCTGTATAATCAATATTTATGTCATTTGATGATAAATCTCTTCGTGGAATTTTCTGATAGTCATCTATGCTGACCAAAAATTCCCGGTTTTTGTTTAGGTAGTTTTTTAAGCCAATGTTTACGGCTGGCACAAGAAAACCATTATTGTCTTGAAGCCCCTTAATTTCAATATAACCATGCTCGTATTGTTTTACGATTTTATCTTCGATAAAAACTTTTACACGTTGGCTATTGTCTTCAAATTCAATTCTATTTTTTATGCCATATCTTCGTATGGTGTCATCGTGAATGTAAATGTAATTAACCTCAAAAGATTCTGTGGGTTTTATGGGTTTATTGGCAATTAGTTCTATTAATTCAGTAAATTGGTCTATCCTAAGGTCGTATGATGGGTTATCAACACGAACGCCATTTACTCCAATTTGATAAATATGACCATTTAAAGTATTGTCAGGCTTTTCCAACAAGTCATAAAACACTATAAATGGGGCTCTTTGTAGGCTTTTTATTTGCTCTGAATTGAGTTCAATATATTTCTCGGCATCCGGGCCATAATAGTTGTTTGAAATATCAATTTTGTCGGACGAACCAACGGCCGTGATGTAAACAGGAATAAAATCAACAGTATCAATCCCCAACAAACCCACATAGTTGTAGCTTATGCTATTATTTTTTATGGTGGGTTGTTTGTATTGGTCATCGTCCTCATTATACACCAAATAAAGAGGTGTAGTAAAAATTCCGTTTTGTTCTTTTCCAATAAATTCACTTCTCGAAAAAACGTTGTTTTCTATGTTGTATTCCAAGAGAGTCCATGCTGCATCTGCAATCATCAAACTTGAGGAGTTGTTGCCAAACGTATTGTTTTTGATGTTTACAACAACTTTGTTTTCAACTAAAATCTTGTCCATTTCTAAGATTTCGAGATAAACCTCTGCGTTTAAATCGTGAAACATAGAATTTTCGATATTGACTGAATTTCTGAGCCAAAATTTGTCAAATTTCAACGATTTTTTTAAGGATGTAAACTCGGCATACTGCACATTGATGTCTGAGTTGCTTTCATATTTAATTTCAAATCCAAAACCGGGTTTCGAATCATCAATCGAGGATATTTTTACAAAATTATTTGAGGCTCCAGCAATTTTTAAACCACCCAAAACCTGGATACTGGCATTTTCCGTAAAAACCAATTCTGTGCCTGCGTTTATGATAAGTGTTACATCTTTTTTTACCACATTATTGCCACTAACCACATACTTTCCCGGCTCTAGGGCTGTAGTTGAGGAAATGACCGAGGGAAAACTTTTTACTTGCACATTGGTGCTGTTCTGTGCCACGATGGGCAAGAATGATAGTAAGAAAGCCATTCCAACGAGTATTTGTTTAATAATAGTTCTCATCTCAAAGTTTTTTGCACGTAATCAAATTTGTTCATGGGGCAATGGTATAAGTAACAGGAAGTATCTCTATTTCGGTACCGGTTGATGATTTTGCTTTTATGTCAGTAAACATAACAATATCACCAGGTTGTACTTTTGAAAGAGATTCTAATGAGCTGGCATTTAGTGAATTGCCTTTATTGAGAATCGGCTTCAAAATGGCGGTGTGCCCATTATAAATAATCGTAAAGTTGAAACTCGAAATGTAGTAGGCTTCTTCAACCATCAATTCATCCGACTTGATATTTAATATTTTTACCTTTTGAGCTTCTTGAAACGAAATTTTTTCTCCACTTTTCTTTTCCAAAATATTGGCAACCGGAGGGTTCAAATGTCTAACCACATATTGTTTGTTGGCTATTCTAACAAGGCCATAAGGCATTTTTGCAAATATTTCTATTCGCACTTGGCCTTCTTTTTCCACCCGAGCGTAGAAATTTTTTCCTTTTTTCAAGATTCGGCCATCAGAAATTCGTGCCTGCAAGTTGTCCGTATTTTCAAACTCGCTGGTTTTGAGTTGCAACTCGTTGTTTATGCCAATGTAGAGTGTACCCATTTGGTTGTTATCCAAAATAGGGTTCAAGTCAATTACTTTAAGGTTCTTTCTACCTGTGGTTACCCCATTTGAGTATCGCAAAATATAATAGCCCTTTGTTTCAGGCACAAACATAAAATCTCCTTCGCGGGTCATTGTAAAGTTCTGCATTTCTCCTTCGGGGTTTTCCACCGAAACATTCAGCTTTTGGTTGGCCGAATTATCAAAAGTAAATGCAAACTGAATGGGCTTTCCAACAGCGTAAATTGAATCACCCAACGATTCAATTTTTACATTGTATTTATTGCTTTCTTTTTGTTTTTCTATACGCTCATTTCTATAAAGTTGCATTTTGTCTTGCATCACAATGATAGAGTCAAATGAAATATCTTCTGTGTATGCCTTTAAAATTTGAGGGTTTTGGAAAGATTGTGGGTCTAATTGAGCCAACCTTCTAATATCGGACGGAACAGATTGGTTATCTACTATTGCTCTTCTTACCACATCATTTATAACCATACTTCTAACCAATTCAATCTTACTCTTAAAATTTGTTAAACTAAGAACCGATATGGTAAGAGGATGCTTGTAGAAATAGAAGTTTTCTGAGGTTACAAGTTGTCCATCAGATTTTCGTTCAAATTTTGGCAATGGGAGTATGGAATCTATTAAATCTACTTTTTCGGCATCTAAATATTGCCCTATGTCCAATTTATATTCGCGTAGCGAGTTAAATAATTTGGTGGCATTATTTTGATAAATCATAATGTCGTTTGAGTGTTTTTCACGTTTACCGCCTACCAAATATCCAAACTCATTATATTTTTCTTGCGAGATAAGCACCAATTTTAATGAATCAATCAAATTAAGTTGTTGCTGGGTTTTTTTATCAATGATGTTTATGTTTAACAAGGTTTTGTCGAAATATTCCGGATTGTTTTTTAAGTTGGCCAGCATAAATGCATTAAAACGAGAGTTTTGCACCTCTACCTCATTACATAATCTGGTCAATGATTGATCGCTTTTTTGCACCGTATCCACAAAATCATTGGGTATGTATGTGAATATTAATGCCAAAAATATAAGATACAAAAGGTTTATCGCCTTTTGCCTGAGTTTTGCTGCACTTGATTCCATGTCAATTAAAATTTATAATTGTCGAACTCACGCAACTTATCGTTAGCAGCTGCTATTTTGGTTTTTAAATTGGATATTTCCTTATGATAATCAAGGGTAGATGTGTTTACCAACTCATAGTTCGTTTCAAGCCTCTCCACATAACTTGTAAGCTTTTGAGTGGCTGCATTTAAATTTTCTACCGAGTTGTTCAAACTCAAAATTGACTGCATAATATGCTGAATTTGTTGTTCTTGAGTCATTTCAGCACCATCCAAACTCATTTTTGGAGCTTCTGTCTCATCCGAATCACGCGAAAGCTGAGGAAAGATTCTCTCCCAATTATATGATTTTTGCTTAAAAACGGGTTGTGCCCCCGATATAAGAAATATGACGGCTTCTCCAACCAAACCGACCACAAAGAGTACATCGGCACCCTTCCAGCCTAAAAATTTGAACAGAGCCGCAACCAGAATAATAGCTGCTCCAAGCCCATAGAAAAAGTTTAATAAATCAAATCTTCGCATAAGTTATCAATTAATAGTGTCACCAAAGTTGTTATCTTCTTGCAATCAATGTGCCACCGAGGTTATAAAAAAAATGGGAGTAAAAAATAATGGATTCAAATACTTGATTATCAATTAGTTATGTTTTAGTATATAAAAAAATAAAGCGATATTTATGCATAAATATCGCTTTGTTTTTTCCCAAATTTAGACTTGTACTCTTGTTTATAACTTGTGGAAAGGGTAGCTATAGTCTGTTGGGGGTACAAAATTTTCTTTAATTGTTCTCATACTCACCCATCGCATCAAATTGGCTTTTGCACCCGCTTTATCGTTGGTTCCACTGCCCCTTGCTCCACCAAATGGTTGCTGACCAACAACGGCTCCAGTAGGCTTATCGTTGATGTAAAAATTTCCTGCTGCATTGCTCAGCATTTTGGTTGCCATCTCAACAGCGTATCTGTCTTTGCTGAAAATGCTGCCTGTTAGTGCATATTCGCTGGTACTGTCCACAATTTTTAGTGTTTCTATAAACTTGTTTTCGTCATAGACAAATAAGGTTAAAACAGGTCCAAAAATTTCTTCGCACATGGTGCGGTAGTGTGCATCTTTTGCCAGAAGTATTGTTGGCTCAATAAAATATCCCTTGCTTTTATCAAAGTTTCCACCGGTCAAAATTTCGATGCCATCGGCTTTTGCTTGTGTTATGTATGAGCTTATCTTATCAAATGCTTTTTCATCAATAACGGCGTTTACGAAGTTACCAAAATCTTCGGTTGGACCCATTTTCATATCGTTTACCATGGCTACAAGTTGTTTTTTAACATCAGGCCAAAGGTTGTTGGGTATATAGGCTCTGGAGGCAGCACTACATTTTTGACCTTGAAATTCAAATGCACCACGAGCAATGGCTGCAGCAACTTCGCTGGCGTTAGCCGATTTGTGAACCATTACAAAATCTTTTCCGCCTGTTTCGCCCACTATTCTCGGATAGGTTTTGTAGGCGGCTATATTCGTGCCAATTTCTTTCCACAAATGTCTAAAAACACCGGTAGAGCCTGTAAAATGAATACCAGCAAAATCGGGATGTTTGAAAACTACATCGCCTACATCAGAGCCATTGCTGTATATCAAGTTAATAACTCCATCGGGCAAGCCGGCTTCTCTAAACACCTTCATTATGACATAGGCCGAATAAATTTGCGTTTCGGCTGGTTTCCAAACCACTGTGTTGCCCATTAAAGCTGGAGTTCCGGGCAGATTTCCGGCAATGGCTGTAAAGTTGAAAGGGGTAATGGCAAAAACAAATCCTTCCAACGGCCGGTATTCTACTCTGTTCCACACAGTCGGAGAGTTTTCTGGCGGTTGTTCGGCATATATTTCGGTCATATATTTTACGTTGAAACGCAAAAAATCAATCAATTCGCAGGCCGAATCAATTTCTGCTTGGTAACAATTTTTGCTTTGGCAAAGCATGGTGGCGGCGTTAATCTCATTTCTGTAGGGTCCGGCAATTAGATCGGCAGCTTTTAAAAATATCGAAGCTCGATTTTCCCAACTAAGGTTCGCCCAATCATTTTTGGCTGCCAAAGCTGCATTAATTGCCAGATGAACGTGGTCTTTGGTGCCTTTATGAAAATGACCCAAAACGTGCTGATGGTCGTGTGGAGGGTGCATAGAAACAGTGTTTCCAGTTCTAACCTCTTCAGAGCCAATAAACATTGGGATGTCTCGGGTTTCGGCACGCATTTCGGCCAATTTGTTTTTTAATGAAATAGTTTCGGGGGTGTTTGGTGCATAGTCTCGTACTCGTTCGTTTTTAGGAGTTGGTACGTTAAAAAATCCGTTCATTTTATAAATTTATGTTGAATCTAACTTTTAATTATTTGTTACTCAAACGATTGGAAGAAATTCCAATTTTCTTCATTCGGCAATGGACATTGCAAAAGTAATTTTTCTTTTTTTACGGGATGAATAAACTCAAGGCTTTTGCTGTGTAAGTATATATAGTTGCCCTTTCCTTTCCAGCTTCCATATTTTAAATCGCCCGAAATGGGGTAACCAATTTTGGCCAATTGTGCCCTTATTTGGTGCGACCTACCTGTATGAAGGTATATTTTAAGCAAAAATTTGTGATTAGCCGTTCCAATATAGTCATAACTCAGTTGGCTCTTTTTGCTGTCTTTTACCTCTTTGTCATAAGCCTTGGTTACATTCTTTTCTTTATTTTTTACCAGCCAATGGGTCAAATCATCCGACAATTTTTGAGGCTTTTTTTGAACTAAAGCATAATAAATCTTTTTGAGTTTTTTTTCTTTAAACAGTTCGTTCATTCTGGTCAGAGCTTTGGATGTTTTGGCAAATATTACCAGCCCGCTAACGGGTCGGTCTATTCGGTGAATAACACCTAAAAATACATCTCCAGGTTTATCGTATTCCGTTTTGATGTATTCCTTTACATAATCGGTCAAAGTTTTGTCGTAAGACAATTCGTCATGTACCAATAATCCTGCCGGTTTATTGATGGCAATGAGGTGATTGTCCTCAAATAGTATCGCCGATTTTACGTTCCAGTTTTCCATTAAATAATATTTACTTCTGGTTCAAGCCTTACCCCAAATTGTCTTTCAACGGAATCGATGATGGTATAAGCCAAATTCTTAATTTCTTTACCTGTGGCATTACCATAATTTACCAACACCAATGCCTGATTTTTGTGGCTACCCGTGTTGCCCACCCGCTTCCCTTTCCATCCGGCCTGCTCAATAAGCCATCCTGCGGCAAGTTTTGAGTGGTTTTCATCTATCGGATAACTTTTTACTTCGGGGTTGGTTTGAATAATTTTTTGCAATAATTCATTTTCTATTACCGGGTTTTTAAAAAAACTACCACTATTTCCCAATTCCTTTGGGTCGGGCAATTTGCTTTGGCGGATATTTATCACTGCCTGACTCACATCTTTTATTGTTGGTTTTTCAATGTTTTGTTTGCTCAATTCTGATTTTATATCGCCATAATCTAATTTAAGTGTCGAATTTTTGTTTAGCTTGAGGTCAATGGAGGTAACAATTACCTTGTTTTTAAGTTCATTTTTAAAAATGCTATTTCTATAGTCAAAAAAACATTCGGCATTTGAAAGACTTTTTTCCTCACCACCAATAAGGTCTATAAAGTTAACTTGTAGCAAAACATCTTTAATCTCCACACCATAAGCCCCTATGTTTTGAATAGGTGCAGCACCCACGCTGCCTGGAATCAGAGAGAGATTTTCTAAACCACCCCATCCACTATTTACGGCAAACATGACCGTTTCGTGCCAAATTTCTCCAGCACCAAATCGCACAACAACGTACTCTTCAGTTTCTTCTAAAATGGTTTT